>JBDNHG010000895.1:0-6331 GCA_041688925.1 Acidimicrobiales bacterium
CGACCTCATCGTCGGCGACGAGACGCTGACGGTCGTGCCGACCGGTGTCGGCGTGCGGGTTTTCGATGCCGACGGCGCGCGGGTTCGCAGCGAGCAATCGTTCTGGTTCGCCTGGTACGCGAATCATCCAACGACCCGCACCATCGACTTCTGACGAGCAGCTCGACAGCATTGCCACCCAGGCAACCCACACACTCGACACGTGAACTAATTAGTCTGGGCAAATGACTGAATCACGCCGTTACGGCGTCGCCATCATTGGACTGGGCACGGTAGGCCGACGGTTTATCGAACAGTTCGCACGTCATGACGAATTCGACTTGATCGGCGGTTTCGATGTTGCCGAATCGGCTCGGGCTGCGGCAGCGAGCAACTTCGCGTTGACGGTGCACTCAGATGCAGGCGCACTGCTCGAGAATCCCGCAGTCGATGTCGTCTATATCGCCACGCCGCCACTCTTTCATGAGCAGTATGTCGATCAAGTCCTGGCGACTGGCAAGGCCATCTTTTGCGAAAAGCCGCTCGGTGTCAATAATGCCGACACCCTCGCCATGGTTGAGCGGGTCGAGGCCGGCGATGCCCGAGCCGCCGTGAACTTCGTCTTCGGTGCAGCGCCGAGCGCAACCGAGATGGTTGCCCGAATCACTTCTGGCGATTGCGGACAGATCCTCGGCGCTGACCTGCGGCTGCACTTCTGTCGATGGCCGCGTGACTGGCAATCGAGCGCGACCTGGCTGCGAGACCGAGATCAGGGCGGTTGGATTCGAGAGGTCGTTTCCCACTACGTGTTCTTGGTCCATCGGCTCTTTGGCCCGGCGACTGTTGTGCATGCCCAAGTCGACTTCCCCGACGATGGCAGCTCAGAACAAGGCCTCAGCGCCGTGCTCGACTGCAATGGCATCACCGTGCGGCTGACGGGCTCAAGCGACGCCGCTGGCGCCGACGAGGTCGAGTTCACCGTGCGCGGATCCAGCCGGTCGTTTCGACTGTCGAATTGGTACCAACTGACTGCAGCAGAAAGCGATGGGCCGTGGACCGAGGTGCTTCCCGAGTCGGCGACCGCCGGACCAGCCGCGTACGACAAGCAACTGGCCCAGGTCGCGGCCATGGCCGGGGGTCGCCCCAATTCGCTCGCCACCTTCGCCGAGGCCTATGCCGTACAAGAGCTCGTTGAGGCGCTCCTTTGCCAGGGAGACCGCTGATGGATGTGCGCTCGTTGATGCGACGCTCGGCGGTGTTCTACGCAGCGCACCCAGCCGTTGTCGAAGGCGACACTCGCCTCACCTATGCCCAGGCCTGGACCCGAGGACTGCGAATGGCCAACGCATTGTTGTCGCTCGGGCTTCAGCCGGGCGATCGAGTAGCGGTGCTCGAAGACAACACGTTCGAATCGGTCGATTTCTTCTGCGGCGCAGCTGCTGCGAATCTGGTGCGGGTGCCGCTCTATCCCCGCAACACGCGCGAGGCGCACCAACACATGTTGTCGCATACGGGTTGTCGGGCGGTCGTGGTCAGCGCCGCACATGCCCAGGCACTCGCCGGTATCGACGCCGAGGTCGCCTCGCTCGAACACATCATTGTTCGCGACGATGACTATGAGGATTGGCTCGCTGGCTTCCCAGACTCTGACCCCGATCCAGTCATCGACGAAGATGACTACTTCATCATCCGACATACAGGCGGCACGACCGGTCCGTCGAAAGGCGTCGCCTACACCCACAAGACCTGGCTCGATGCCGGACGAGATTGGTTCTATGCCTTTCCTCCCGTGCAGCAGGGTGACGTCTGCCAACACGCTGGACCGATTTCGCACGGATCGGGCTACCTGTTTACGCCGGTGTGGCTGAGCGGCGGTGTGAACCTGCTGATCAAGACATTCGACCCAGCCGAAGTCGTGGCGACGATGGAACGAGAACGAGTGGCCTACGGTTTCCTCGTGCCCACGATGCTGAATTCCCTTGCACGAGAGGCCACTGTCCGCGACCGTGACTGGAGCCATCTCAAGGTGTTGCAAATCGGCGGGTCGCCCATCGCCGACGACACAGCGCTGCTCGCCCGCGACGTATTCGGCGACGTGCTGTTTCAGGGATATGGCCAAACCGAAGCAGTGCCGATCACCATGATGGGTCCACGCGAGTGGTTCAGCCAGGTCGAAGGATCGAACCCACTGCGGTCGGCCGGGCGTCCGCTTCCGTTCGGCGACCTGGCGATTCTCGACCCCGAAACGCAGGTCGAACTGGCAATAGGGCAAGAAGGCGAGATCGCAATCCGCTGCGACGGGCAGATGGAAGGTTTTTGGGAGAACGAAGACGCCACCGCCGAACGTATGCACAACGGCTGGGTGCTGTCCGGCGATATCGGCAAGCTCGACCAGAATGGTTATCTCTACGTCCTCGACCGCAAAGACGACATGATCATCAGCGGCGGATTCAACATCTGGCCCGCTGAACTCGAGAACGTCCTGAGCGACCATCCTGAGGTGATCGAAGCCGCGGTCTTCGGTGTGCCAAGCGAACGGTGGGGCGAAAGCCCTTACGGTGTGGTCACCGTCGCCGCTGGGGCCTTGGTCACTGGCGATGACCTGGTGCAGTTCTGCGCCGACCGACTCGGCTCGTACAAGAAGCCCGTGACGGTCGAATTGACGACCGAGCCGTTGCCGAAGTCACCCGTCGGCAAAATTGCCCGCAAACAGCTCCGTGAGCCTCACTGGCAGGGGCACACCCGACGAGTAGCCGGCAACTGACGTGACGAACCTGCTGTTCGGATGGGCATTCATGGGCGCGTTCTACGTCGTGTTCATGCGCGGTTACTCGTCGCCCGACCCAACCCGCACCGCAGGGTTCGACTTCCGCCGCCAGGTGGCCGACCGGTTCGGCCTGCTGCCGCCATCGAAGGACGCACTCGGCATAACGCTGTGGTGCATTACTACCGCTGCTTTCATCGCCGCCATTGGTTTCTTCCTTGTTGGCGACCGATACATCGGCGTGTCGAACGGCGTGATGATCGTGTCGTTTCTCATCACACTTTGGCGAGACGACCGATGGCTCAAACGCCAGCCCGGTTATCTTGAGGCGCGCGACGCCGCCTCGAGTGGGCCAACTGACGACGATGACGGCGACGAGTGAGTACTGATCGGCCCGGCTAGGCAGGTGTGTCGATGATCGCCTGGGGTGTCATGACACCGTCGAGGTGGTTCGAATCGTTGAAGGCCCGCAGAAACCAACGGTCGTCGGTCAGAACCAAACGATGGATCGAACAGTTGTCGGCGCCTACGAAGCCAACCATTGTTCCGCCGGTTGCGTGTGCGCACAGAGCGGCAATGACGCCCCCGTGCACATAACAAACAATGTGTTCGCCGCCGTGGCGCCCATGTATGCCCCTGAGCGAGTCGGACGTGCGGCTGGTCAGCTGAGCGTTCGTTTCGGCGCCAGGAATCGCGCCCCATTCATAGGTCTGGTGAAACTCGAGTGCGGCAGGATGTTCGTCGGCCAGCATGTGTCGAAACAGGCCACCTTCCCAATCACCCAGGAACACCTCGCGTAGATCGTGCTCTTCGATGGGCTGCTGGCCGATGCGACCAGCAAGCGGATCTGCGGTCTGGTGCGTGCGAATCAACGACGAGACATAGATGCCGTCGATGGCTTCGTGCACCAGCCGATCAGCTACCTTAATCGCCTGCTGCCGGCCGAGGTCGGTCAGGTTGGGGTCGCCGTGCCCGTGTTTGAGCGCAAACGGCTTTGCGATATCGGCAGCTTCGGTCTGGCCGTGACGCACCAGCGTGATGCGGGTAGCGCCCTCGGGCACGCTGAACGAGGTCTGGGGGTAAGTAGCCATGGCGCTTTCAGTACGAGCGGAGGAAGACGGGGCGATCGGGTGTCGACTGCGACGCATCATAGGAATAGCCCATGCCGTCGAAGTCGGTGATCGCCTTTACGGTGTTGATGCGGTTTTTGATCAGGTACTGACTCATGGCACCGCGCGCCTTTTTGGTGAAGAAGCTGATGATCTTGTGCGGGCCGCCATCTTTCGAGTCGAGAAATACCGGTGAAATGATGCGGGCGCCAAGGCCTTGTGGGTCAACCGCGCCGAAGTATTCATTTGACGCCAGGTTGACGAGCACGTCAGCGCCGGGGCTGGCGTCGATGTCAGCGGCGAGCGACTTGGTCACATCGTCGCGCCAGAAAGCATAGAGATCGTCGCCGCGATCATTCTCGACCTTGCTGCCCATCTCGAGCCGGTACGGCATCATGAGATCAAGCGGACGCAACACCCCGTAGAGGCCGCTGAGAATGCGGAACACCTTTTGGGCATGCGTGAAGTCGCGCTCGCTGAACGTTGCCGCCTCGAGGCCGATATAGACATCGCCGGCAAACGCAAGGATCGCGGGTCGGGCCGTCTTCGTCGTGAACGGTGTCTGCCAGTCTTGGAACCGGTCGAAGTTGAGTTCGCCCAACGCCGGCGAAATGTGCATCAGCTGCTGGAGGTCGGCGGGTGATTTCTTGGCCATGACGCCGACGAGTCGGGCCGACTCGTCGAGCATCCGGGGTTGGCTCGCCTTCTTGGTCGCCAGTGGCGATTCGTAGTCGAGAGACTTGGCAGGTGAAACAACGATCAGCACAAACCCTAGTTTAGGTGCCACGGCCGCCCGCGTGCCTAGGCTTGCCTCTCTGGTCGAGGGATCGACGATCCTGGCGGGCCCGCCCTTGCCGACTTTTCAGGAGCGCATCATGCCTACCCCGCACATTTCTGCCGCCGACGGAGCATTCGCTCCGACCGTGCTGATGCCCGGCGACCCAAAGCGGGCCGCACGTGTCGCCCACAATTTTCTCGACGATGCCGAACTCGTGACCGAGGTTCGAGCAATGACTGGCTTCACCGGTACGTGGAAAGGCACGCCGATCTCGGTCATGCCGTCCGGCATGGGTATGCCATCGGCAGCGATCTACACCACCGAGCTCGTCCGCGAGTACGGCGTGACCCAACTGATCCGGGTCGGCACCGCAGGCGTCTACCAGCCCGACCTCGCGTTGCGACAGATCGTTGCCGCCGAGTCAGCAGTGACGAACAGCAATCTCCCCGCAATGATCGGCGCAAACGATCCACTCACGGCTTCGCCATCGCTTCTCGCTGCGGCGCGTGCCACCGCCGACGACACCGGCGTGTCACTGGTCACCGGACAGGTCTTCAGCAGCGACGTCTTCTATGAGCCCAACAACGACGCGCAAGCGGTGCACACGACCAATGGCGTTCTGTGCGTCGAGATGGAGTGCGCCGCGCTGTATGCAATCGCCGCCATCGAAGGTGTCGACGCGCTGGCGATGTTCACCATGACCGATCATCTCGTGACCGGCGAGCACCTCAGCTCAGACGAACGCCAACAAGGTGTTGACGAAATGATCGAACTGGCCCTCAACACCGCAGTTGCCGCCGTTTCTGCTTAATCGCCAGGTGTATGGGTCGCTAGGTGTCTGAGTCGCTAGTTGTATGGGTCGCCAGCTTTATGGGCCGCCAGTTGGTTGGGTTGCCGATCAATCGAGGATGCGCACCAGACCCTCTTGATTGGCGGTCGCCACCAAGACGCCCTCTTCGGTGAAGATATTCGCTCGATTCATGCCTCGAGCGCCTGCGGTTGAGATGCATTCGGCGTCGAGCAGCAGCCATTCGTCGGCCCGAAACGGACGCAGAAACCACATCGAATGATCGAGGCTGGCCATCTGCATCTTCTCGTCGCTGAACTGGTAGCCGTGCGCCAAGGTGCTGCAATCGATCAACCACATGTCGACCGCATAGGTCAGCAGCGCCTGTTGCAGAGCCTGGCCGTCGGGCACACGCTCGGAGGCGCGGAACCAGAGCTGATTGATCGGCGGGTCTTCGATGATTGATTTGAACGGATGCTGCAACTTGACCGGTCGGGTCTCGATCGGTCGCGGGCGATCGAACCAGTGCGCCAAATCGCTTGGGATCTCATCACGAATCGTCTCGAGATAGTCGGACCAGAGTGTGAGTTCCTCAGGGCGAGGCACGTCGGGCATCGGCAGCGAGTATTCACCGCCGCTCTCGACGACATGAAAGCTGATCGACATGTTGAAGATTGCCCGCCCGTGCTGGATAGCGACCACTCGGCGCGTGGCGAAGCTGCGGCCGTCTCGAATGCGGTCGACCTCGTACAGAATTGGATGATTCGGGTCACCTGGGCGCAAGAAATAGCCGTGCAACGAATGCACGTTGCGGTCATCGTCGACCGTGCGTTGCGCTGCCACCAACGCTTGACCCATGACCTGACCGCCAAAGACGCGCTGGCGGTCTTCGTCGGGGCTTCGACCACGAAAGA
>JBDNHG010000896.1:0-4028 GCA_041688925.1 Acidimicrobiales bacterium
CCGACACCGTTGCTGAGAAGATCGAGAAGGTCTACGCCGATGTCGGCGGCTTCGGCCATCTCTTGATGTTCGGCTTCGATTATGCCGACCAGCCCGAGCAGTGGCGCCGTTCCATGGAGCTGCTGGGCACCGAGGTCGCCCCTCGGCTTGCTCACCTGACCGGCGACTGACCACAGAACGCGACCGCCTGGGCCTTTACGGCTCAGGCGGGCTGCATCGGCGCCGGGTTGATCGCCTTCAATGCAGGCAACACTTCGTCGGCGAACAGCCGCATGCTTTTGGTTGCCTCGTCCATCGGCATGCTGCCGTATTTGAAGACGAACATGAGCTCGTTGGTGCCGAAGGTCTCGGCCAGCTCGGTGGCCCGGGCTATCGTCTGCTCGGGCGTGCCCCACGGGTGTGAGTCGAAGAAACCTCGTCGAAACGCAGAGGCGTCCTCACTCAATACTTCTTGAGTCTTCGCGTAGCTCTCGTAGCCCTTGACGTCTTTGAGGTGATCGCCGAGCAGCTCGTAATGGCGCAGCGCAGAATCGGAGTATTCGACCATGTACTGCTCGGCACCGACTCGCGCTTCCTCCTCGGTCTCGGCGACGTAAGTCCAGAGTGCAAGTTTGGTGTGGCTCGGGCCACCGTGCCCAGCCTCGCCGCGCAGCCGCATGTAGGCCTGAGCGACCTGCAACGACAGATCGAGCGACGTGGTCGGGATGATCAACGGCTTGACATCGTTCTTGGCGATCACCGCCACAGAATCTGGCGACCCGCCGGCACACCACAGGTTCTCGGCCATGTCGTGTTCGAGTTGGGGTCGCAGGCGCAGGCCTTCGATCTGGTAGTGCTCACCTTGGAAGTTGCACTCGCCGGTGGAGAGCAGCTGCTTGAGCACTTGAAGGCTCTCGTCGAAGCGACTGCGCGACTCGTTCTGGTCGAGACCGAGACCGCCGAACTCGCGGCGCCCGAGCCCACGGCCCACGCCCAGGATCAGGTCGCGGTCGGGCCCGAGGAAGGCGTCGAGCATGTTGGCGTCTTCGGCGACCCGCACCGGGTTGTGCCAGGGCAGCACGGTGACCATGGTGCCGAGGTCGACGTTCTTGGTGATGCCTGCGAGGTAGCTCAGATACTGCAGCGGGTTGGTGACCATGGTGTAGGGCGTGAAGTGATGCTCGATGGTCCACACCGAGTCGAAGCCCGAGTCGTCGGCGATCCGGGCGATCTCGAGTTCTTCGTTGAAGATCTCTCGATCACCTCGACTGGGTCGCGGCGGCATAGCATCGCCGCGCTCCTCGGCCTCGTAGCGATCCCAGTCTGTGTAGTTCTGGTTGAATATCGTTGCACCAACACGCATCAGCAAACCCCCCGGTTTAAAGTTCCACCACCGTACCCACAGGTCTGACCCTGTTTCCAAATGCAGCTCGCGGGCCCAGCCTGGCACCGAAGCCATGGCGAACTTCGCGGGCACGCACGAGCTGTACTGTTTTCGATACAGTCAGCCGTCATGGACACCTCAGACAAGATCATCAAGCAGGCTCGACTGCGATCTCAACTGTCCCGAGCCGAGTTGTCACGGCGAACAAACACCACACGCGCTGCGCTACTCGAATATGAAAAGGGCACACGGACGCCGCGATTCGACACCTTGGTGCGCTTGCTCGATGCCACCGGCACCCAGCTCACCATCACCCTGCCGCCCGGTCCTACGCTTCCCGAAGAACCGAAATCTGGGAAAACGCTATCCACGGCAGCACGGCAGCTCACCAACGACGATGCTTCGAATTGGCGTCTCTTGGTCAGCGACTTCGTCGCAAATGAGTTCGTGCCCGCCACCACGGCAGAGCGGTCAATGATGCTCGCTACGAGGCCGGACGCGACAGAGCAGCTGCACTGGCACCTGTTCCTCCAGGCGCTTGGCGAGCATCTCGCATTCCACGCCGAGCTTCCGCCGCCCGCATGGTCCTTTGACACAGAACAAGTACCGTCAGCTTTCTGGTGGCCGGTTCACGGCGAGCTTGCTTCACAGCGAGCGTCGGCCATGGCTTGGTCACCGGCCTCGTTCCGGCGCCGCCGCATCCTGATCGACGGACGCGAACTGCCAATCGTCACCCGATGAGTGAGCTCATCGATCGCGAACTGCTGTTGCGAGCGTTCCGCCGACTCGCCGACGAGCTTCGAAACGAACGCGTGCGTGCCGAACTCGTGCTCGCTGGTGGCGCAGTAATTGCATTGCTCTTCGACGCCGAACGAGTGACGCGTGACGTCGACGGACTGATCCTTCAAGGCCACGGTCCACTCACCAAGGCGGCGCAACGCATTGCGGGCGAACTCGCGCTGCAGCGCGGCTGGCTCAACGAAGGTGTTGCGACGTACCTCTCGACCCAGGCCGACCCCGATCGCACGATGGTGTTCGACCATCCCAACCTGGTCATCTATGCCGCTTCGGCCGAACACATGCTGGCGCTCAAAGCACGAGCCGCCCGAGCCCAGGACCTACGAGATCTCCGTCTGCTCGCAGCCAAGCTGGATGTCACGACCGTGAGCGAAGTGCTCGCAATCGTCGAACGCTTCTTTCCAGCTGACCCCCTCAAGCCAAAGGCCCTGGCAGCTGTCGAAGACCTCTTCGGCTGAAACACAGTCCCCCACACATCTGAAACCGCCCGAGGTAGCCGACGATCAGGCCGCACGGTGACGGGGGTTCTCGGCCCTGGTAGCTGTTTTGACCTCGGCGTCGGCGATGACCGCCGCCTCCCGCCTGGCCACGTCGAGATACTCGGCGTTGCCCAAAGCCCGATGCAAGAAGAGCGCATAGTCGCCAATGCCGGCATCGCCACAGCACTGACCAAAGTTGTTCCACAGGCCCGTTGACCGAGTCTCGGGCGCACCGGTGGCGAGGAGGCCGGCCATGTTGGCGTGCAGCCATTCGAGCCAGCGATCGTCGCCGGTGATCTCGTGCAAGAGATACATCAAGCGCCCAGTGCCAGGCGGACCATGACACACGCCGAGGTAGTACAGATCTGGTTTCTGATCGGTATGGCAAACGAGATGTTCGTCGCCGCTCGTAGATGTGTGGGCCTCGACATAACCAGCCGCAGCGATCGCCACATCGAGGTACCGCTGCTCGCCCGTTGCCCGATGTAGATCGGCCAAGAAGTAGGCCACACCGGCCGCGCCATGTGCAAAGTTCGGAGCGTCGAACGGAAACGGCATGTCGGCCATCATCAGCCAGTTCGGCCCGCCTTCGCCGTCGACCGACATCTCGATCAGACGATCGGCAGCTGCTCTTGCCCATTCAAGCGCCTGATCGTGCAGCACATTTCGGTGGGCATAGAGCAAACCAACTCCGGCGCCCGCGGCCCCGATGCTGAGATCAAGCAACTCGCGTTCGCCGGTAATACCGGTGATGTCAGAAAACGGGATGGGCTCGACCCAGCCGATGCCGGACCCGAGTGGCTCGGACTGATCGCCGATCTGCTGGACGAGCCCAGCGGCAGCATCGCGGAACTCGGCGAGGCCGCTCGCCTTGGCCAACTCGTTGAGCACGAACATGTAGCCCGGCAGGCCGCTGTAGATAGCGATCGACTCGTCCGTGGCGTCTGCCAGCGACGCAACCAGCTCGCGACCGCCGTCGACGGCAATGTCGAGGAAGCGCTGATCATCGGTCGCACGATTCAGCTCCAGGTAGAAGAGCACGACGCCAGCACTGCCGTGATAGAGCGTGGTGCGGCTGCTTCCACTTCCGTCAGGAAGCCGCGACCAGCGTGGGCCGACGGCGCAATCGACCCGACACGACGCAATGAACGCCTCGACCTCGAGTGCTAGCCGCATTGGGTCGTCGCCCATGCGATGAACCTAGCCGCCGCCGCAGCAGCGGCGTTTCTAGGTGTTCCAACTCGGTGGCACAGGCTCGTTCTGCTTGACGTCCTGCCCACATCGCAACGGTCGTCGCATACAGCGCGTGCGGTCTAGTGCGCTCGTTCGGTGTTGTCGATGATCGCATCTACGATCTCGGGCCAACGCGGCCGTGGCAGGTCATGACC
>JBDNHG010000897.1:0-3767 GCA_041688925.1 Acidimicrobiales bacterium
CTCATCACTCACAACTACCATCATGTCACCTCCCCGCCCTCAATAATTACGGATACCTTACCCCGCAACACCCATTATGACAGTTAGGGAAACCGGGGGCAGACCCCCAACCCAATCTCCGCGGTTTACTCAGACATACCTCGACCACCACCCGTAGCAACTTCAAAAACCGACGCAACGGTCTCGACATCAGTTTGGCGGCGGTCTCGAATTGAACTAATCTTTTGAGATCGAGCAACTAACAACTACATGGTTTCGGTAAGGATAGAGACCCTAACTTCTTTCGAAACCATTTGCTGCCTCAAACGGGGCGCATCTGAGAAGGGGCATCATGGTCAATCCAGCAGACTCCGCCTTTACGCCGAACCCAATCGTTGACGGCACACTTCCGAGTGGTGAGTTCGTCATGATCTGTGACGAGTCGGGCGCGATCATAGAGTTGACCCAAGCAGCGGCTGACTTTATCGGTCGCTATGGCGAGGACCCACTCGACAGTAACGTTGCGTGGTTCGCACCTCACTCGCAGGCTGAAACGCCATTGAAGCAAGGGAAACCGAAGGCACAGAAGCACAACCGGCCCATGAACGACGCCCCCGTGACCCTGAGCGGCCGACTCCCCGATGGGACTGATGTCGATTTCGCAGCCGTGCTCATCCGGGTGTTATCCCGCGGCGGGCCTCGCTACGCGGTGGTGTCCCGAGCGCCCGCCTCGCTAAGTACGCCGACGGATCGCAGGCCGCTGCCCCAGCCCATAGAGTTCATGCTGGCCCGAGTCCTGGCCCAGAGCGTAGAGGCCGACCTGACCCAGGCGAGCCACGACATCCACGACGGGGTCTCACAATTGATGTCAAACGCCGTGCAGATCCTTCAGGCGGTCGACATCGAGAAGAGGCTGGAGGCGAGGGACCGAGATCGGATCAGCCGAGTGCTGTTGCTGCTGCGCGAGGGCATCGCCGTCGCTCGGGGCATCAGCCGCGAGTTGATGCCCGCGTCGCTTGAGCGCGTCGGGCTAGCCAAGACCCTCAAGTTCGAGCTCGAGAACCTGGCATTGGTCGGCGTGACGAACTCCTTCGAGTTCCACGCCCCCGAACCGAGGCCCCGGCAGGTCGATATTGCCCTCTACCGGATCGCCGCCGAGGCCCTCCTCAACGTGAAGAAGCACGCCCAGGCAAAGTCCGTCGTACTGCGAGTCCAGAGCAAAGGCCCCCGGCTGGCGATGACGATCTTCGACGACGGATCCGGCTTCGAGACCCCCCCACCTTTACACCCATATGATGGGACGCAGTCGCATCTCGGCCTGCTGTCCATGCACGCCCGTGCCCTCCTCATCGGCGGCACGTTCGGCCTCGAGACCTCTCCCGGCAAGGGAACACTGATCACCGTCGAGTTACCCAACGAGAGACGCTCGCCCGCGAAGGGACGTACATCATGACAGCCGTGGACACCATCGCAGTCGGCGTGGTCGATGACCACGCATTAGTACGAGAGGGCCTCGAGGCCCTGTTCGAGGATGCGGAGGGCATACGATCGGCGGGCAGCGTCGCCGACAGCAGCGGGCTGCGGGCCATCATGTCCCTCGATCCGCCGGACGTGATCCTGATGGACATCAAGCTCAAGGAGGAGAACGGCCTCACGCTCGCCCACTGGCTGCATGAGATGCATCCCCAGGTGCACGTAATCATCCTGTCGAACTACGACGAGGGTCCATTCGTCATCGAGGCCATCTCCGTGGGAGCAGCGGGGTACCTACTGAAGGACTGCTCCAGCGCACTGCTGCTCCACACGATCCATGCGGTGACCGACGGAGCCGTGCTATTTAAGAAAGAATTACTCATGCGCGCCTTCGAGGGCGTCAACGCAGGCGGCAGCCCGAAGGATAAGGCGGCCTGCGCACGCCTGACCAAGGAGGAAGGGGCCATCCTGGCCATGCTGGAGACCGGGGCGCGCAATCGGATCGTCGGCATGGAACTCCACCTCTCCGAGGCGACGGTGAAAAATCGCATCCAGTCGATCCTCGTGAAGCTCGACGCATCGAACCGCACGGAGGCCGTTGCCATAGCGACTCGGGGAGGTGTTTTTCTTGTGTGACGCCCGCGTAGGGGCTGGCCATGACCACGGTTATACGAACAAAATAGCCAGAGGTTTAAGTAGAGGCCGAGCATGAATCCACGAATCCGAACCAGTGACTACATCCGAAGCTTCGCCAACGTGTGAACCGGACGCACCGTGACCCGCTCGACCAGCAGCAGTGATGCGCCGCGCGAGCCTATCGACAACGCCGATGTCGTGATGAACGCGAAGCGGGCCGAGCAGGCCATCAGGGAAACGGCAGGGCACACGTTATGACAAGGAACCCGCTGGACTAGGCCCGCCGTGACGGAAACTGTCACGAGGGGTCATGTAGCTGTGAGATCCGCATGTTTCCAACAATCCTAAGGCCCTTGATTGGGCAGAGTTCGGGCGACGATTCCCGGCTGGCCACCTAACAAGATCGTTGCAATTGCAACGATCCCAAATCGCGAACCCTCCACATGACCCCATATCGCAGTTACCGTCACGGCGGGCCTAGCTAGGTGGTGTCCGATTGTCGGCGGCATTTCCCAAGAAACCTCATACGCCCTCCAGGGGCCTCTCTGTCCTGCTCCCGATGCGCACCGGGTTCTGGCGATAGAGGTGCGCTAGTTCAGTCCTGTCAATGTGATCCAGGCCGGGTCGTGATCTGAGCCGTCGCCGCCGTGTTTGGTTCTGCGCCCAATCATTGGAGTGGCAACTGATTTCTTGAGTGACGGCGAAACCCAGATCTGATCAAACAACCGGTGACTGGTCACACCGTTGGCTCGGTACCGGCTGGTCCACCGTGGCCCGGGTTGCGGGCCGTCGTTTTCTTTCTTCGACGGCCGAGACTCCACCACGCCTTTGAGCCCATCAACCAGTTTCAGGTTCTTATGCCCTAGCTGTCATAGTGGGTCTTGCGGGGTAATGTATCCGTAATTATTGAGGGCGGGGAGGTGACATGATGGTAGTTGTGAGTGATGAGGATGTGGAGGTTCGGCGTGGGAAACGTTCGTGGCCTGCACAGTACAAGCTTCAGATTCTGGCCGAGATTGAAGCGGCGAAGGAGTCTGGTGAGATCTCGGTGGCTGAGATTTGTCGGCGTGAGGGGTTGTATTCGTCGTTGATCTCAGAATGGCGTAGCCAACGCGATCAGGGCGCGCTTGCCGGGTTGAGCGATAACAAGCGTGGTCGTCCGAAAAAGGATCCGACCAAGGCCGAGCTGGCCCGGCTGCGAGCAGACTGGCGCACGACAAGCAGACAACGAGCGGTTGCGCGATGAGTTGGGCACGGCGAATGAGTTGATCGAGGCTCAGGGAAAAGTATCGGCGCTGTTGCAGGAGATGTCCCGCAAGAGCGCCGAACCCAGCAACGAGAAACGCTGATGGCCCACATCGACACGTGGGCGCCCCGGGTCGGGGTCGGCCGGGCGTGCGTAGCGTTCGGTGTCGCGCATCGTAGTTATAACCATCGCTGCCAACAAGCTGCCGGCACGCTGCCGCCGAGGCCATCGAAAGCCAAACCGCCAAGCGAGCATCTGGCGGTGCCGTGGAAGATTGGTGATGTCGAACGCGACCACATCAAGAACGTGTTGTGCTCGGACCGTTTTGGTGATCTGGCACCCGCCCAGGTGTACGCGACCCTGCTCGATGAGGGCGTGTATCTGTGTTCTGAGCGCACCATGTACCGGGTTTTGGCCGAACACGACCTGGTTC
>JBDNHG010000898.1:0-1662 GCA_041688925.1 Acidimicrobiales bacterium
ATCTTGTGCTGTTCCGCGGACGTGATGCCATCCACAGGGTGACGCCGACCAAAGGTGGCACCACCCGCATGCTCGTCGTATTCGCCTATAACGATGCAGCCGATGTCGCCCTGTCAGAGTCGGCACTCGAGACGTTCTACGGACGCACCGGACATCGAACAATGGCCAAGCCTGGCGCACCAAGCTAGGGCTTCTGGCGCATGGCTGCGGCGACTGGCTCCCTAGTCAAGCTGCACAGGCTGGGGCAGGTTGCGGTGTTCGTCGAGCAGCGACATCCGCGCCCCTGCGACCATGATGCCGAACCCCGGACCACCCCAGAAGGCACACATGGCACCCAGCCCGATTCCCCAGTGGATGCCGAAGGCGAACCAGGTGGGTATGCCCACACCCAGGAAGAACAGAAGCGCCGTCGCGGCAATACTCGACTCGTAGACCGACATTTCGTTGACCTTCGACTTGGCCATGGTTGTAACGTTCGTCACGGTTTTCTTCATAGTTCTATCGTGTAGTAGAACTATTATGCGTTCGTCAATAGTTTTAGCGTAGAATATAAATATGCACGAAGGGCCGCCCTGCATCGGCTATCTGTGCAACCACCCGACCGACTCGTTGCAATGGCAACAAGGAGTTACGATCCTGACGTGAAGCTTTCGGATTCGATGCAGACCCAGGCGAAAGCATTGGCCGACCCGAGCCGCTTCCGCTTGTTCCGTTTCATCGCCGACGCGTCTGAACCGGTCGGCGTCGCCGAACTCACCGAACTGCTCGGTTTCCACCACAACGCCATTCGCCAACACCTCGCCGTGCTCGTCGAAGCACAACTCATTGCCGAGTCAACCGAGGTTCGCAAGGTCCGCGGCCGTCCACGCAAACAGTACGAACTGCGCTCCGATGCCCTCAGCGCGTTCAGATCGGTATCAGGGTCATACGAGCGGCTCGCTTCGCTGCTCCTGGCCTACGCTGGCAGCGGCGAAACGGCGTTCGACGTCGGCCGACGTGCCGGGCACGACAGGGCACGAGATAGCGCCCCGACAGCCATCGACGCCCGGGTCCCCCAGCTGGTACGCGAGCTTGCCGTCGATGGCTTCGAGCCCAGCCTTCACTCAGATACAGCGATCGTGCTTGACCACTGCCCTTTCGCCGATGTCGCCGGTCAGAATCCAAAAGTCGTGTGTGAGCTTCACCGAGGCCTCATCAATGGTCACCTCTCGGTCCACGACGATGCCCTCGTCGCCACGCTCGAGCCACATGACCCAGCGCATGCCGGGTGCCGCGTAGGCGTCACTGCCAAGGCCGCAAAAGACTGACCTCGTCCATTTCGCTGGCCTGACCGCCGATCGACGGCCCGCCAACCTCTGGCGCTGACCGCGAGCCTTGACCTACCCGCTCGTGCGGCTCGAGCGAGGGAACGTGCCCGCGCCGGTCAGGCGTTTGGCCATCGCCCACGCATACCCGTGACCGCGTTTGCGGGCTTGTTCAGCAACCAGCCCGGTCCAACCCTCGTCGAGTGTGGTGTCAAGGATCTCGAGCCAGCGTTCGAACAATGCCTCGTCGAAGGCCGCTGCATCATGAAGCCAGCGGTGTGACTCGAGGACTTCGGCCGCGTCGGCGTGGGGTTCGCCGAGCAAGAGGCCGGCCCAGAAGTCGGTGAGCTCGAGCGGG
>JBDNHG010000899.1:0-3976 GCA_041688925.1 Acidimicrobiales bacterium
ATCGGTAGCGCTCGGCTCGCCGGTGTTCCGACGGCTCGACCAATGCCATTGAACGCGAGCAGCAAGAAGATTGGTGCGACGCTCGTTGGATTGGTCGCTGCGAAGGCCGACATTCCGACCACGGCCACGATGGTGATGACAAGACCAGCGCCATAGACGTGGCGCCGGTCGAAGCGATCAGCGATCGTGCCCGTAAAAGGCGACAGTACGAGGATGGGAACGAACTGCGCCAGCCCAACGAGGCCCAGGTCTCGCTCACTACTGGTGATCTCGAACACCTGGAGGCCGATGACCGTTGCGAGGACCGAGAACGTGCTGCACGCCAGCGCTGCCAGCAACAGCTTGATCTCTGACGGAATTCTGACCCGCTCTGCCACCCGTACAGGCTAGGCCATCATCTGTGACCCTGACGACGCACTATGTGCACCGTGAGGGTCACAGATCAGATGGGGGGAGCGAAGAAATCCCTCGGGACGCTGATGTCGTCTTGTGAAAGATCGGCGATGCCGGCCTTGCCCATGCCGAGCAGCGTGGCGTCCATGCCGCTGCGCAAAATATCGAGCACGTTCTCGACGCCGGCCTGACCATTGGCGGCGAGGCCCCACAGATAGGCACGGCCGATCATCACTGCCTCGGCGCCGAACGCAAGTGCCTTGACCACGTCGGACCCACGGCGGATGCCGCCGTCCATGATCACCTGGATTTCGCTGCCCACCGCGTCGACGACTTCGGGCAGCACCCGAATCGGGGCCGGCGAACTGTCGATGTTGTTTCCGCCATGGTTGGAAACCGAGATGGCCGTTGCTCCGGCCTGCACGGCACGACGAGCCTCGTCGGGTCGGCCGATGCCCTTGATCATGAACTCGCCGCCCCACTCGGCGATCAAGCCAGCGATGTCGTCCCAGCTCGGGGGAGGAGTGCCCATCCAGGTGCCGTAGGCCTCGAAGAAACCGGGAACGGGGTCGCCGCCGGTCGGGAAGTTCGGCACACCCAGGTTGGGTAGCCGCTTGGTCTTCAACCAGCTCATGAGCCACTGCGGCCGGGTGAGGACGTCGGGTGCGTGATGGATTGCGGTCTTCAGGTCGATCTTCTCGGGGATCGACGGGCTGCCCCAGTCACGTCCGTGCGAGAAGGACCAATCGAGCGTCAGAATCATGCCTGCGGCACCGGCGTTGCGGGCTCGTTCCATGCGGGCGCTCATCGAGTCTCGGTCGCCGGCCCAATAGATCTGGAAGAACGTCTGCGGGTTGGCGGCGATCACATCTTCGAGCGGCTTGCTGCCGAATGAGCTCAGGCCCATGGGCACGCCTCGAGCAGCGGTTGCACGTGCGACCGCAACTTCGCCGTCGGGATGCACAGCTTGCACACCGGTCGGCGAGATCATCACCGGCATCGATGCTGGTTGGCCCATGATGGTCGTTGCAAGCTCGCGATGTGCGTGTTGTCCAGCGGCGACGGGGCGGATGCCCAGCTGATCGAACGCCGACAGGTTGTCGTCACGGGAGATGCCGGCTTCGGCTCCGGCGACGATCGCGCCGTAGACCGAACGAGGCAGGCGCTTCTTGGCCCGCGCCTTGGCGACGGCGACTGTTTCAAACCAAGGATTTCCCACGCACTGAGCCTATCCCTGCTGACCGGCGCAACTGAGACGGAGCCGTAGGTGCTCGGTGTCAGCCCAGGTCGAACGTGTACACCCGGCCAACAACACCATCGCGTGCGACCATCAGTAGCGACTTCAAACCCCCCGGAGAACTCATAGAGAGTCATTGTCCCCACTTGTGTCGGACGCGAGTCCAAGCTCATCGGCAGTGTCACATCGCCCGTGATAAGCGCAGCCGCTTGGTCGGTCGACAGCCCGGCCAGATCCTGCCTCGTCAGAGAACCTTCCCCGGTGTTGTTCGTGACGAATCTTTCCTGTTGAGTGGGAAAGTCGGTCCAGAATTCGCGGTTTTGTTCCCAGATATACGCCAGTTCTTCACGTTGATCTGTGGACGGGCAAGCGCCAGAGGTCAGGCGATAGGAGGCCACCAGCGGCGACTCTTCAGGACTGCAAGCGGCGGCCTCGTTTCGCGGGGTGTATGTGCGGCAGGTGCCCGATGCGGTGAACTGTGCTCCAGCAAAGTTGGGTGCGAGCCATGTGCCGCTGACAAAGAAGCCATCGTCGTCGCCCTTTTCGACGACGCTGATTGTGCCGTTGAGTGTGATGGCGTCTTGTTCGCTGCCGCCATCTATCGCGAGGGTGCCTTGGCCGGCCTCGGCGTCGATCTCGAGTTGCAGGCCGTTCACGGTGCCCGAGCCGCTGAAGTCGTTTTCGCCGAAGTTGTTGCACGACGTGAACACGAACGTCTGCTCATAGGTAGCCGATGTCACCGTGACCTCGGTGCCAACCGCAGTCGCGGGCGTTGGCGTTGGTGCGGGGGCGACGGTCGATGCCACGGTTGGTGCGGCGGTGGGCTGCACTGTTTGGGCGCTGGTCGCCGTCGGCGTTTGTGTTGAAGCGTCGGGCGTTTCGACTGGTGCGGTCGTCGCCAGTGGTGCAGCGGTGTCGCTGTCATTTACGACGGGGTCGCTGCCGCTTCCACAGGCCGCAACCAGCAAAAGAAGTGCGGCGAGAGCAGCTGTGGTGAGAAGTCGACAGAACGTGGGCACTTTGGGCACCTCCAGAGCGTGGGGCGGGGTTGATGGCGGTGCGCTCGGCGGATTCGAGCTCGCAGTGTGACGGCCCTTGGGCTGGGAACCTGCGTTCGCTATGACTCGAGCGTGGATGCGTCGAACATCGGAGGCGCCTTTGCGTCGTCACCGAACAATCTCACGCTCGTTGGGTATGGGGAGAAGCGGCGAAGCATTCTGGGTAGGCCTAGGCCGTTGCTACCGGAGGGCATTGGCGATCAGATCGGCGTACACCGCGATGCCCCGCAGGTTGGGGTGGGTGCGATCGTTGTGCACCAAGCTGGGATCAGCTTGTACCGCGGCGTACCAATCGACGACGGTCACGTTCGGGAATGCAGCGGCGAGCTCCACGAGGTTGGTGTTCGACTGAGGAACCCAGCGGCTGATACCGACGATTGTGACCACAATGACTCGGCGGTCTGGACCGATGCGCTCGAACGTCTCGCGAGCTGCCTGAATGCGCGCCTCATCAACGAGACCGGCGTTGGTGCCGAAGTTGAGCACGACGATGTCTCGCAGTTCGCCCTCGGCGAGAAGCTCGTCGACCATTGAGGCTGCGTCGCCCCACTGTCGACTGGCCACCGCCACGAGGTTTATGCCGGGGAACCGCTCGATCATGGCGGGCGCAGCGCCCGACAGGACCGAGTCACCCACGCCGGCAATCCTCGTGCCGTCGATCGGCGGCTGGGCCACGCCTGGTTCCGCTATCGCTGGCGGAGATGTCGGCGCGTCCTTAGCTTGGTTCGACCCGGCGTCGGGTGTGTTCGTCTCGGGCTCGTTCGACCCGGGGTCGGGTGTGTTCGTCTCGGGTTCGTCCGCCTCGGGCTCAGCCGTCTCAGGCTGGTCAAACTCGAAAACCTGCGGCTCCACCTCCACCTCCACCTCCACCTCCACCTCCACCTCTGCGTCGCCGAGCTCAGCTCCATCGCCGGTAGTGGCCAGTTGCTCGCTGTCCAAGGTGTCGGGCCCGCTTGCGTTGGTCGATCCGTCGGACGCGCTCGGAGTGATTGGCGCACTTGTCGCCGTCGACGTAGATGCGGCGTTCTCGGCCTGTGCAGCGATCATCCGCTGACCGTCTTCGACCGAACGTTGCGCCTCAGAGATCTTCGGTGCCGTCACGACGGCGGTGAATGCCAGCACAACCAGCATCACGAATGCGACGGGTGGCACGAGTTGGCGAACTCTGGCTTGCCCTGTTCCCCAACCGTCTTGGGCTATCACCTGCCGCCAGTGCGCGAACGTCGCCTGGAAGCCGTTTCGGTGGATCGGTAGCTCGACATAGTGGTACGACGCGGCCGACACCGCA
>JBDNHG010000900.1:0-5032 GCA_041688925.1 Acidimicrobiales bacterium
AGGTCCCTGGGACTGTAGATGATTCAGCTCACGCAGCGTTTCGGCGAGGTACGAGTCGAAAGGCGTATTACCCCAGGTCCCTGGGACTGTAGATGATTCAGCTCACGCAGCGTTTCGGCGAGGTACGAGTCGAAAGGCGTACTACCCGAGGCCGTGTGGGGTGTCCAAGCCGACGCCGGCCTCACGAGCCGCGGCAATGATGTCGTCGGCCGGCAACGACTGAGGTTTCAGCGTGGTGTCGACGCTCAATCGGTCGCCGAGATCGGTGAGCGTCCACTGGTCGGGGACTGCCGAGTCCAGTTCGTCCCAACGAACGGGGACCGCCACCGACGCGTTCGGCCGCGGCCGAACCGAGAACGGTACGACGACTGTTGCGATGCCGGTATTGCGCAACCAGTCGACGAACACGCGACCGTGTCGATCCTTCTTCAAAAACTCGGTGGTCAGTTTCTCGGGGTGACGAAGCGCGGCCATTCCGGCGAGGGCGCGTGTCGCCGCAGACACGGCCGGAAACGCGATCTTGCCGTCGAGAGGCATCCAGATGTGAAACCCCTTGGAGCCGGTTGCCAAGGCGAAACCCTCGAGCCCAAATTCGCTCAGCAGTTCGTGCATGGCTCGGGTCGCGAATCGAACGCCGGTGACGTCGTCGGCTTCGGGGTCGAGGTCGAGACCCATCCAGTCGGGATGGTCGGGTTCGTGAGCAGTGGCCGTCCACATGTGGAACGTCACGGTCCCCTGATTGTCGAGATAGGCGAGATCTTTGGCATCGGTGACGATCGGGTATTCGGTGAAGCCGCCGTCGCGTTTCTCGACGGCATAACGACCAATCGACTGGGGGAAATGTTTGGCGGCATTCTTCTGCATGAAGCCCTTTGCCTCAATGCCTTTGGGGAACCGTTGCAGGGTGAGCGGACGTCCAGCGAGGAACGTCAACATGGTGGGTCCAACGAGTTCGTAGTGACCGACCAGGTCGGCCTTGGTCAGGCCTGGCTCCGGAAAGATGATTCTGTCGGGGTGGGTGACCTGCATCAGTTACCTACGTCGCTCTAGGTGAATGTGACCGGGTTGGGGCATCGCTCTCACGCTGACGCCGAAACCGCCGATACTCAAGCATGACGTTAGTGACCCTCGAGCAACAGCATCGGCCTGACGCCCTCGCTGACTTTCGAGTGAAAACTACTCTGTGGGTCGCGATCGCTGGCGTGTTGTGCTTGGCCCCGTTTGGGATCTCGAACATCTATCACGGAAGGTTGCTGCTCGGTGGCGGCGCCGCGCTTGTCGTTGGTTTGCTGGTCGTGCTCGCTCGCTTATCGGCCAACGGTTGTTACTCGAACCTTGCGCTCTTGCTGTTCCCGCCGGTGTTGGCCTTCTTGTTGTTGTCGATCAAGGAACAGGGCGTTGTTGGCGTCATGTGGAGCTACCCCGGCATCGTCTGTTTCTATTTTATACTCCGCGAGCGTTGGGCATGGGTCGCGAACGCGCTGCTGATCGTGACCGCGGTGCCGCTCGCTGCCGCCGAACTCGAGCCGGCGATAGCGCTCAGGGCGATGGTGACGTTGTACGTCGTGAGCGTGTTCTCGATCATGGCCGTGCGGGTGATCGGTGTCCAACAAGCGCTTCTCGAAACCATGGCCACAACCGATTCGTTGACTGGACTGTTGAATCGCAGCCTGCTCGTTCCGAGCCTCGAGCAGGCGTTTGCCCGCAATCGACGCTCAGAGGAACCTGCCACCTTGCTCACTATCGATATCGACCACTTCAAGAACATCAATGACACGTTCGGTCATCAGACCGGCGATGTCGTCCTGTCGGGCGTGGCCGGGGTGTTGCGGCGTCGGTTGCGCACGACCGACCAGATCTTTCGAATCGGCGGCGAAGATTTCGCCATCGTGTTGCCCGACACCCACGCCGAACCAGCACATCATGTTGCTCAGCTGCTGCGCAGCACGATCGCTGGAGAAAACCTGATCGACAGTCATCCGGTGACGATCAGCGTTGGCGTCGCCAAGTTGAGCCTCGAAGACACCGCCGAGTCGTGGTTGGCCCGAGCCGACCGCTGTCTCTACGAAGCGAAACACGCGGGGCGCAACCGCGTCGTCACCGATACCCCGCTGCAACCAGCGCATCACCGAACATTGTGAGTTGCGCATAGCGGCTGGACAGCGTCGAGCTGCTACAACCAATCGAATGCCAGGAAGTTACTTCAGCCTTGATGGAACCGAACTCGTGCCGAGCACGCTGGCTCGCAGCCCTTGGTCGCCAGACATGTTGCATGGCCGATTACTCGGCGCCCTCGCCGCTCGGGCCATCGAGAACGCATGGGTTGAACCGGGCTGGCGCGTCGCACGCCTGACCATTGACCTGTTCAGGCCAGCGGCGATGAAGCCGGTGCAGATCACCACCTCAGCAATCCGCCAAGGCCGACGAGTGCAGGTAATCGATGCACTCATGACCTGTGACGGACACGAGGTAGGACGTGCCACCGCCGGTGTTCTCGCGGAGAGCGAGAACCCACCAGGAACAATATGGCGGCCCGAGCCGAGCACCTGGCCAGATCCAGAATCGCTGCTCGAACCAACCGATCCGACCGGCGACGCGGACACGAACGGATGGTTGTTCCGGCTCGCCAGCGGTGGCTTCGGCACCGCAGAGCAATCGAGGGTGTGGACCAACGACACGCTGCCACTGGTTGACGATGAGCCGATGAGCCCGCTAGTGCGAGCGGCCGCTTCGGGTGACATCGCCTGCCCGCTCGCCAACAGCAGCGACGTGGGCCTGCATTACATCAACGCCGACTACACCATGTTCTTGGCGCGGTATCCGGTTGGCGAGTGGATCGGCACCGAGGTCTCGCAACAGCTTCAGGCCAACGGCATATCGATTGCGTCGGCGACGCTCGTCGACCTCGATGGACCGTTTTCGACAAGCAGCGGATCATCGCTTGCCCGGCCGGCCCTTACCGACGACTGAACTCACTTCTCCCTCGGAGCCCGTCGCTGCGCTCAGGTGATGATTGGCTCCGCCAGCGTATGGCTGGCTAGGGGAGCGCGATGATCTTGACGGTTCCGGCGTTGCCGTCGACCTCGAGGGTTGCACCGTCAGGGATGCTGGTCGTGGCCCCAACGGCCGAGACAACACACGGAATGCCGAGCTCGCGAGACACGATCACGGCATGACTCATTGTTGCCCCCACGTCGACGACAACGGCGTCGGCGGCCAGAAACAGTGGTGTCCAGGACGGGTCGGTAATCGGCGCGATGAGCACGTCGCCAGGACCAAGTTCACGCGGGTCGGCGGCATCGAGCACGACACGAGCGATACCGGTGGCGATGCCCGGGCACCCGGCGATGCCTTGCAGCACGTCGCCGACGGCGACCGTCTTGGTCGATGACCCGCGACGTTCCCATGTTTCGACGGGCGGCACGACACCGTCGATGATGAACGGCGGGACCAGGTTTGACAGCGTCTTGTACAACGGCACTCGTTCTTCGATCATGTCGGCGAACGCAGCCGGGTCAGCCACCGCCTGTCGGAAGTCGGCCGAGCTGAGCAGGCAGGTCTTCCACCGCTCGGTCGGTCCGCCTCGTTCGGCCATGCGCGATGCAAGCTCGGCCTGGGCGCGGCGTGCGCCATGCACGGCATGGATGATCGTGGTCTTCGAACGCTCGCGGCCCTGCGAGTACACGGTTGTCGCCCTGAGCGCCTTGTCGAACTGGAATCGATCGACCCGGTTCAGCGCACTACGAACCTCGTCGATTGCAACGAGACGTTCTTTGCCCAGCCGCTGCGCCTGCACCGCTGGATCGTGCGCGGATTCAGCAGCTCGCATACGGCCGATGGCTGCCAGGGCCAACGCAGGGCGGAACTGCCACGGGTCTGATGCGATGTCCCACTCGTTGGGACCCCGAGAGCCGAACTGGTCGAGGAAGGCACTGAATTCGACAACCCACGCAGCGCCGTCAGTGGTGGCGGCGAGCCGGTCGACGAGGCCGTCGACACCTGCGTCGAACTCAGCATCGATCGCAGGCTGAGCGGCCGCAGACTTGGCGAGCTTCCACATTGCGGTCGAGGGCGCGGCCGACTCGACGTCGCCGATGCCGCCCAGGATCGAAACCAACGCGGCTTCCTTTCCCGCCTTGACGAGCAGGTCGGCCAGTGCTCCTGACAGCAGAGCAACACTGAACGTGTTGTCGATGTGGCGCTGAAACAGGCGTTCGAACAGCGGAGCGAGCTCGTCGAAGTAGTCGAGGAGCTCTTCGTCTGAAGCGTCCTTGCCTGGATAGCGAGCGGCATAGTCGGCGGCCTCGGCCTTGTCCTCGAGCAGCGCCGGCAGCTCAGTGGTGCCCAGCAGGCGAAATATTGTCTTGGCGAGCCGCGCTGTCGAGCGCAGGTTCTTGTCTCCTGGCTTGGCTGCGTACGCCGGTGCGTTGGACTCGCCGAAGAACTGGCTGTCGATTGCTTCGACGGTTCCGCCCGGGGCGCGAATCCCGAGCACTCGTACATAACTCGCGTTGATGTAGCAGTAGCCACCGAACACGCTCAGGATCGTCATTGGCTCGGTGTCGGAGAAGTCGCCAGGCATGAGTAGCCCCATGTCGACATACGCGCTGCGCCAGCCAGCTTCGGCGCGCGGGCCGTAAAGATCCCAGGTGAGTGGCAAAACCACTTCGGGGAACACCTCGCCGACATTGCCCCGGGTATACAACGGCCAGTCGCGACTGGGAGGATTGTCGGTCGCCCAGATTGGCTGCCAGTCAGATGTTGGTGCGGCAGCGAGAACGGGTGCAGCAAATTTGACGCCGGTCAGGGCCGCTTCGACGATTCGGCGCGGCGCATTGTTCAGCATGTGATAGCCGCCGTAACGAGCGGGAATGCGCACGAACCGTTTGTCTTTTTGTACCGCTACAACGGTCGCAGCGGCGATCTTGTCGGGTTTGACCTTGGGCAGAAACTGCAGCTGGCGGAATCGTTTGAGCGCCGGCGCCTGATATAAATCGCCGGTATCGAGTCGGTCCCACATTGCAGTATCGAC
>JBDNHG010000901.1:0-2693 GCA_041688925.1 Acidimicrobiales bacterium
CCCGAGAGCGCTGCGGGTTACCGCCAACGCGACGTGGTCCTGAGCGTTCGCGAAGATTCGCTACAGCTCGAGATCGACACCGTTGCTGACCGCATCCGCGGACTCGAAGGTCTCATTTCCGGGTCGCTGCTGAATCAGCCTGGCGGTGTCAATATCGCGACGATCAACACTGAGCTCGACCAGGCAGTGGTCGAACGTGCATCGCTCGAAGCCGAACTTGTCGATGTCCGCACCGAGCGGGCCGATCTGGCCCAGGGTGCAGCACAGCTTCCGTCGCTCACGCGGCGTATTGGACGACTCGAAATTGATCTGAGCGATCTCGACGCGCAGGTTGCCGCGGCCACAACAACGGCTGCATCGCCCTCGCCCGTCGAAGTGCTCACCGAGCCTCTGCTTCTCGCTGACCCCGTTGGCAATCCAGTGATCCGGTGGGGTGCACTTGGCTTTATGGCCAGCCTGCCCATCGCCGCCATCTGCGGTGCGCTCGTGCGCCAACGGCAACGGCAACGGCAACGAAAGAAGCGATGACTGCCGTCGCCGCTACGAAATCAACACGTGTTCGCCCTGCGGCGCGCCCGCTGTCACCTGAGCACGGGCCCGCCGGACTGCGTCACGAACGCCTTTCGACCCTGCTGCGCGCGCCGCTGACGGCCAGCTGGTCAGGCCGCCTTGTCGCTATTTATGCATTGACGATGCCGTTCATTGCCGGCGTGCCACGCGGGAAGTTTCTGCCGCTCGTGCGCCTGAACGAGGTCATGCAGATCGGCTTGTTAGGGCTCGGCATGCTCCTTGCCGGTGCAGCCTATGCAACCGGTCGTCGGTGGCGCTTCGAAATCGCGCCCGTCGACTGGTGGATGTTCGCGGTTGCCTTCTCGGGTTCCGCGTTGCCGATCGCGTCGCTACTGGCTCGCGGCGAAGCATTCGATCTGAACAGCGTCATCGAAGGGCTCGCGCTCTTCAAATACTTCTTGCTCTGGCTGCTGGCACGCACCGCGCTGCGGTCGACCACCGACGTTGCGACGGTGCTGCTCGCCGTGAGCGTCTCGGCGGCAGGCGTCGCCATGCTGGCAATTCTCGAGGGGCTCAGTATCGGCCCTACGGGCGCAATTACTCGGTCGATCGTGTCAAACGGCGAGTCGAGCACGACCGAAGGACGAGCATTTACGCTCCTTGGTTCAGCGCTGTCGACCGGTGCCGTATTAGCCATCTCGGCTGCGGTGGTGTTCGGCATAGCAATCACCCGGCGCCATCTCGCCCCGCTTGGCGCACTCGGCATCATCCTGCTCGGCGTCCTTGCCACCGGGCAAGCGACATCGGTGCTGGCAATCTTGGTCGTGCTTGGCGTCGCAGCGCTGCACTATCGGGTGGCGATCAAGAGCGTGCTGATCGGCATTCCCGTTCTCATCGGTGCGGGACTGCTGGCGATGCCCATCATCGAACAGCGGCTCGCCGACGGCGCCGGCCGATCGATGGTTCCCCAGTCATGGCTCATGCGGTGGGTGAACGTCACCGAGCTCTATTGGCCAAGCATCGCCGATGGTGGCTGGATCATCGGGGTCAACCCGAACACCATCCTGGTCCCGCCCGATACCTGGCGCACCGAGGTGTTTCTCGAGAGCGGCTATCTGTGGATGTTGTGGGTTGGTGGCATTCCGCTGCTGTTCTGCTTCTGCGGATTTATGGTCGCCGCCTGGCGTTCCTGCAACATCGAAACGTCTGACCCCACCATTGAGGTGGCACGGGTCGCCGCAAGGTGCATCGTGGCCTTCATGGTCGTTTTCAATATCATCGACCCCCACCTCTCGCTGCGCGGTGGTGCCGATCTCATGTACTTGTTGCTACCCGCCGCAATGGCCTACGCACCGCTGACAGTGCAAAGCGAACGACAGGTGCGGCTGCTCAGCCTCATCGATGCAGGCAACGTGCATGGCAACCATGCCACGGCACGTATTCAGATCGGCGAAATCGGTGGCCCTTTGCTGCGCCCGAACGGCTGGGCCGCGGTTTCACCCGGACATGGCATCGATCGAGGCATCGATATAGCGGTGCGCGACCGAGGCGAGACGATTGGCGAAGCACGGCTGTACTTCGAAGCCGACCAGGCAGCACTCGATGGCCTGATGTTGCACTCTGTTCGTTCGGTCGACCCAGCAGCTGATGCCCTCATCTGGCGCGGAATTGCCTTGTGCGCAACATCGATGGGCCTGCGATCGATGATTCTTCCTCCGGGAACCCACGGCCTGATCGAACTCGATGATCATGATCTGCGAACTCTTGGAACCCAGAGCGCACGCCTCGAGGCCCGCCGCCATGCCGAGCTGATGAACCTGCCCGAGATGCAGACCGTGTTGGCCAATCGTCACGGCACGGTGACGCCCCCAGGGGTGCGAATCCAGCCGGGTGACCGCATTTCACGAACCCGCAGGATCATCGACGTCGTGCTGGCGGGCGCTGGCTTGTTCGTCTTCGCTCCTGTCGCGGTTCTGATCGCATGGCGAATCCGCCATGCGAGCCCAGGACCCGTCCTGTTCCGACAGATGCGAGTCGGGTCAGGCGGCCGCCCGTTCCGAATCCTCAAATTCCGCACGATGGACAACTCTGCTGGCGACGACGTCCACCGCGCATCGATCGAAACCAGCATGAGCCATGGAGGCTCAGACCAAAAGGTCGAGGACGACCCGCGCATCACCAAG
>JBDNHG010000902.1:0-3872 GCA_041688925.1 Acidimicrobiales bacterium
AGTCTGCGTCGTTCGTGCACGACTTCACAAGCCCTGAGCCGGGAAATTCGTATTTCTTTTTGCTCAGATCCCAGCCAGACTGCTGGCTTCGTGCAGCTTCTTCTGATAGTGAACCCATTTGCATCCTCGGTTTCACCGCGCACCCAGGTGCTGGTGCAACGCGCACTCGGCGAGTCGCACGATGTTCAGGTCGCCGAGACCACCCGTCGAAATCACGCAACGAGGCTGGCCGAAGACGCTGTCCGGCGGGGCATCGAGGGCATCGTCGTGCTCGGCGGCGACGGAACAGTCAACGAAGTCGCAAACGGCATCATTGGTTCATCGTGCGCGTTGTTGCCGCTGCCGGGCGGCTCTACCAACGTATTCTGCCGCACCCTGCGGTTGCCCGACGATCCTCAAGACGCCGTGCAGTACTCACTTGCTGCGGTCGAGCAAGACCTGGTGCAACCGGTCGGGGTCGGCAGCGTCAACGGCAGATACTTCTTGTTCCACACCGGCGTTGGGTTCGACGCAGCGGTGGTCGAGCAGGTGGAACGCCAGGGCGATCTCAAGCGCTACTTGAATCATCCGTTGTTCGTCTATGCCGCGTTGAAGACCTGGCTCAAACACTACGACCGCAGCCAACCGGCCTTCTCGATCGAGTTCGCCGACGGCCGTATCGACGACGGCTACTTCACGATCTGCCTGAACACCGATCCCTACACCTACCTGGGCAACCTTCCGCTGAATATCGCACCCGATGCGACCCTTGACCGAGGTTTGGCAACGGTCACGCTGCGAAGTCTCAGAAGTTCGCATCTCGTGAAGATCGTCCTCGATGCACTGCGACCACCTGCTGGGTTGGCGGCGAATCGCTTCCTCGATCTTCGCTCAGACATCGACCATGCCGTGCTGCGTGCTCGCAGGCCGATCCCGGTTCAGGTCGATGGCGACTTCATCGGCACCGCCGACGAGATCAGCTTCAAGTACCACCCCCACGCGCTGCGGCTTGCCCGCACCGACCTGCTCGACCCTGCCACGGCCGTTGAAGGCTGACGTTGGCAAGGCCGAATGGTTGGCCGCTCGGCGGTGTCGGCCTGGTTTCAGAGGTTGTCGACGATCAGCTTCGGGTCATCGCCAATGATCATGTCGACGCCGAGTGCCGCGGCAAGAACTACCTGCGCTGGTTCGTTGACGGTCCAGGTCGCAATACCGAGCGAGAAGTCGCGCGTGCGGTCGACCATCGCCGCGTCGAGGATGCGTATCCATGGAACGAGCGCAACGTGCCCGACATCGAGCGCGCAGGCGAGTGATGCATCGAAGCCGCCTTTGGTGAACAGCACGCCGGTCGCTATGTCGGGTCTGCGTTCGCGGACGCAGAGCAGCGCGCCGATATCGAACGACGTCACGATGATGTCGTCGCGTCCCTGACAGTGGTCGTCGATTTCGTGGATCACGAGATCGGCGAAAGCGCCGAGCGACATGTCGACATCGTCGGTCTTCATCTCGATGTCGAGACCGAGTTCAGGTACGGCAGCGACCATGTCACCGAAACGAGGGATCGCCGAATCGAGCTTGCTATAGCGGGCCGACGCGAGCCGCAGCCCGTCGCTCGTGCTCGGGTCGTGATGTATCGCCAACACCGAATCGGCGGTTGGGCGAACATCGAACTCGATCCAGGTCGCGCCACGAGTCGCCGCGGCCGCAAACCCGGCCAGCGTGTTCTCGCGCTCTATCACGGGTGCACCACGATGACCGCAGACGATCGGACGCTTTGCACCAGGTGCTGACCAATTCATCACGATTCCTCCTCGACCTCGCGAACGAGCGTACTGGCGGCACGTCGGGGACCGCCAGTCCTCGCGCTGCGGTTCAGGCGCCGTGCACCCGCAATCTCGCCCTGTCGACATCCGGTCGAATGGCGCTCCGGACAAATTCGGGCAAATATTTGTTGAAGTCGGCCAAATTAACCCTTGTGGGACAAACAGAACGCGCGGTATGTTCTTTGTGGGCGGCCAACTCGGCCGACTCTGGGGGACATGCGGCAGCCCGATAACTGTTGCGCTTAATAAGGGGGACCATTGGCACTGACCATGCCGAAGTACGACCCAAGTGACCATGACTGGCGCTTGAACGCTGCGTGCAAAGATACTGATCCATCGCTGTTCTTTCCGATCGGAACGACCGGACTTGCGATAGATCAAATCGAGGCCGCAAAGCAGGTGTGCACTACGTGCCCTTGCATGGAAGATTGCTTGCAATTTGCTCTCGACACCAACCAAGATGCTGGTGTTTGGGGCGGCCTAGGCGAGGAAGAACGGCGGGTCATCCGCCGTCAGCGTGCAGCCGCACGTCGCGCCGCACGTCTTGCAGCAGCCGAAGCGCAAGCTGGTCTCTAGAGGCCACTGGTTCGTACAACACCATCAACACCGACAAAACCACGTAAATGAAGAGATCCGGCCAATCGGCCGGATCTCTTCGCGTGTTCGGTATGTAGCCGGATCTCTTCGCGTGTTCGGTATGTAGTTGTGTGGTTGTTCTACCTGTAGTTGCTCAGGTGTTCACGGGTTCTTGTTAGCTGAAACCAATGCGCTGGTCATCGGCACTGCCGATTTCGACATACGCAATCTTGTCGGCAGGAAAACCTGTCTGGCGCCCCTTCTTGTCGGTGAGCCAGATCAGCCCACCACCTGCGGCGACCGCTGCGTCAATTGTGGCTTTGACGTCGTCGACCGAGCTGTCTTCGGGCATTTCGATGCCTACCTCACGGGGCGCGTTCACGATGCCAATTCGGATGTCCATCTTGGGGGTGCCTCCTACGGCGAGCGATCAGATGATCTTGAGTTCTTTGTTGTAGCGACGCTTTGGCGCAAGTTCTACATCGATGGTTTCGGCCATCGCTGCAAAGATTGCGCCGGCTTCGCCTGTTGGATCGGTCACAACGATTGGTCGTCCGTTGTCGGCGCCGTCGCGCAAAGCTGGTGTGAGCGGAATCTGCCCGAGCAATGGCACGCCACAGTCTGCGGCCAATTCGGCCCCGCCTCCGGCACCGAACAATTCGTATCGCTTGCCATCATCGCCGGTGAACCACGACATGTTTTCGATCACACCGCGGACTTCGAGATTCACCTTGTCGGCCATCGATGCGGCACGCTGGGCAACCTTTTGCGCAACGGGCTGCGGCGTAGTCACCACGTAAACCTCTGACCGCGGCAAGAAGCCGGCCATCGAGATGGATATGTCGCCGGTACCCGGCGGCAGATCAACCAGCAAGAAGTCGGGTTCGTCCCAATAGACGTCGGTCAAGAATTGTTCGAGCGCCTTGTGCAGCATTGGGCCTCGCCAGATGACCGCCTGGTCTTCTTCGGCGAAGAAACCCATCGAGATGACGCTCACGCCATGAGCCGTGGGTGGAATGAGCATGGTGTCGATGACCGTTGGCGGCCGGTCGATGCCCAACATCCGGGGCACACTGAAGCCCCACACATCGGCGTCAATGATTGCGACCTTGTGGCCACGGTTAGCCAGCGCCACGGCCAAGTTGGTCGTGACCGAGGACTTGCCGACGCCACCCTTGCCCGACGCGATCAGCAGCACCCGGGTCTTCGAGGAAGGATCGGCCATGGGGATGGTTCGCCCCTCGGCGTGGCCATGCGATTGCTGGCTGCCAGCCGTCGAGGCTGGATCGCCGTGCAACATTTCGCGGACCGCTGCTCGTTCGTCGTCGGTCATCACGGTGAACTCGGGAGCGGCAGTGGTGACGCCGTCGAGCGCCTCAACGGCCGTTCGCACGCGATTGTCGATCTCGGCGCGCAATGGGCAGCCTGCGATCGTCAGGGCAACGACGACGTTGACGTGGCCATCGGTGATCGTTATCTCGCGAACCATGCCCA
>JBDNHG010000903.1:0-2948 GCA_041688925.1 Acidimicrobiales bacterium
CGTTTTCGGGGTCTATTACACGCGTGGAGCATCCCGGTTGCCGTTATTGCTGCAATTGCGGCAACGCTCATAGCGCCTGGTGTCGTGCCACGTCTGCTTGTGGCCGTCTATGGGCTCACACTCGTCGCGATGTTGTCGTTCAGCGCATTGTTTCACCGCGGCGAATGGACCGACGACGGATGGTGGCGCATGCGCCAGCTCGATCACACGGGTATTTACCTCGTCATCGCGGGCTCATTTACTGCCATTGCTGGCCTCAGTCTCGGAGGGAATGCCCGGGTTGGCCTTTTGCTAGCGGTTTGGGTCATCGCTGTCGCCGGAATTGCGTACTGTTGGCTGCCGGTCGTGCCGCCGTTCGGCCTTACGACCGGCCTCTATGTGCTGCTCACGGCACTGTTTGTGCCGTTCCTCCCGGATCTCGGCGCTTCGCTGGGTCGGGGTGGCGTCACCTTCTTGATCGTCAGCTGTATCGCCTACTTCCTGGGGGCGCTGGCCCTCGGTGCTCGGGTGCCTGACCTGTTTCCAAAGGTATTTGGCTACCACGAGGTTTGGCACGTTGTTGTGGTGGTGTGTTCCGCACTGCAGTACGTGGTCGTCGTCCGCTACGCAATCCCCGCCGCCCGAGATATGGCAGCGGTCGTTGGCACCTAGCGATAACGACAAGGAAGACACGACTAAACCTCAACAAGAGGTTGATTTGGCCAACCGGCACCCACAGCCCGAGGTCGGTGTCGGCCCGCATCCCAAACCGTGGCCCGATGGCGAACATCTCGACCCTGAACTGCTCGAGCAGGGCGATCGACGAAATGTCGTCGACCCGTACCGATATTGGTCCCGCGAAGCCATCGTGGCCGACCTCGATACTCGACGGCACCCTTTTCACGTCGCAATCGAGAACTGGGAGCATGACTTCAATATCGGCACCGTTGTGCGCAACGCGAACGCCTTTTTGGCCTCAGCGGTGCACATCGTCGGCAAGCGCCGCTGGAATCGGCGAGGTGCAATGGTGACCGATCGCTATCAGCACGTGTTACACCACCCTGATTTCTCGAGCTTCTCGGCATGGGCGAACGAGCACGACCTGCCAATCGTGGGCATCGACAATATCGATGGTTCCGTGCCGATCGAGTCGACTCCTTTGCCGCGAGCATGCATCTTACTCTTTGGCCAGGAAGGGCCCGGTTTGACCGCCGCTGCGCAGGCGTGCGTCGAGATGACCTGTGCGATCACACAATATGGTTCGACGCGGTCGATGAACGCCGGCGTGGCCTCCGGAATTGCCATGTATGCATGGGCGGCACAACACCTGGGTTGAGGTTCAGCGCAGCAGTACCGGCTCGGTCAGCTGCCAGCGATAGTGACGGTCGCGACGCGATACCCGGTGCCGAGGTCGAACGAGTCTGTTTCTTCAATAGTGACGACGTACCAACTTTCGTTGGCCGAAGGCCCGAGTAGTCGCACGGTGTCGCGTTCGGTAGCAACATCGCAAAACTGCCCGGGTCCGGGATTGGCGAGTGCGCACGAGTCGAGATAGGCGATGTTGCGGTCGGCAGCCCACGCAATCAATGCATCATCGACCGTGGCCTCGACCGGGAAGTCATCGCTTGTCGGGGGCAACGGTGCAGTGCCAACGAGGGCCGCTGGAAGTTCAAGCTGTAGCGGAGGTTGAGCTGTTGGCGGAGGATCTTCGACCAATGTGGGGCGCAATCCACCGTTGCAGCCGCCAAGCAGCATCGCTGCGAGCAGTGCGGCAACGATTGGTCGAGCGAGGGTGGTGGCAGCAGTTTTCATGGTTCCTGGGGGTATTTCGTTGAATCATTGGGTTCTGTCGACTCGTCGACGTGGGTGGAAGTGACTGATGACTCGCCAAATCGTTGTTCGATCATCGTTGCAAGTGGCGCAACCTCGGGAATTCCGGCCATTCCCCGTTGTGCGACTGCAAGAATCGCAACGATCGCCACGACGCCCAGCGGCCAATTCGCCAAGAACCGCACGACGACGAACCCTTCGACGCTGCTGCGACGGAACAGCCAGATGTCAAAGGTGGCGCTCAGGGCGTAGTAGACGCCCGAAATTGCGGTGATTATTGCCATTGTCGAGCGGAAACGGGGGTTTTCGGCGAGTCGTGCTGGCATGTCGAGCACATAAGGAGCAGCGAGAGTCGCCAGCGGTCGCTTGATCACAACCGAACCCAACAGAACCGCGGCGCCAAGGTATTTGGTGGCAATGCCAAGCCCGAAGTAGACGGTTTCGCTGCCGGTGATTGCACCAATGGCGCCCCGAAGCAGCACGGCAGCCGTGAGTGCGGGTATGAATCGCCCGAGAGGAATGCCGCTACGGCGCCGATCTATCAGCACTTTGAGGGACCACACGGTCGCGGCAACAACGGCCCATCGCAGCCCAGCAAGTCGATTCACCGCCAGGAAGACCAGTACGGGCACAAATGACTGCGCCGAAAACGCCATGGGTACAGCTGGCTTTTCGACGCCTGCGTCCTGTGTCACCCAGAAACCGTATCGGTTGTGCGCTCGAGTCTTCGTGTGCGCTGAACGGCTTGTTTCCGGGGGTCTGCGCTCTCGGCTGCGTCCTGGCGGTGCCGTGACGAAAACGCCATTGCAACAGAACTGCAATATGGCGAAATCTAAGTTGCGGTCATGTAGTTTGCGGGCGATGTAGCGCGATCGTTGCAATGACTGCGATCTATGGAACGAAGACGCAAATCCGAAAAACAAGGCCTCGGCGCAGATGACGCACGAACGGCCAGTCCAAAAGCGCTAGATCGGCATGTTTACGCCAATTGTGCTGCGTTTGTTTGCGTGTGTGTGACAGGTGGGCTGGGGGGCTTTCTTGTGGTGGGTGGTGTTGTTATGGTTTGTTTTGTCGTTGGTTCTGGCACGTGGTTTGCGTGGTTGGGGGTTCGGCAGCCGGGAAGTCCCCGGGAAATGCGC
>JBDNHG010000904.1:0-4152 GCA_041688925.1 Acidimicrobiales bacterium
CATCCCGAGCGTTTGGGCTTTGATCCGGTTGAACGTGAGTGCGAGGAACGGCCGGTACCACACGACGGTGGTGACGGCGACCACGGCGGTGGCGACAACCTGGGTGCGGATGTCGCCGACGGTGACACCGAGGGCGTCGCCGAACAACAACGCGGTCACCTCGGTGGCGAACGATCGGGCCCGGGACACGATGACGATCCCCAAAGAGAGCATGCCGACGAACAGCAACCCGATAGCGGTGTCCTCGCGGACCGCGGTGCGGGTGGACACGACGCTCACCAGCCCGCTCATGATCAGCGCTGCGACGAAGGCGCCGATGAGTGCGCGCTGCATGAAGGCCGGCTCGAAGGCGTCGAGGAGGTAGTCCATCGTCGTAGGCCGATCTCAGCCGGCCAGCGCGTCGGCGATGCGCCGGGCGTTGGTGCGAACCATGTCGAGGTAGGTGGCGCCGTCGGAATCGCCGGAGCGGAGGGATTCTGAGAACAACTCGACGACGTTGATGTCGCCGACCTCATCAGCCAGGGTGCGAGCGAGCTCGTCGGATGAGGAGGTGTCGGCAAAGATCGCTGGGACATCTTCGTGTTCGATCAGCTCAGCCAGCCTGGCCAGTTCCTGGGCGCTGGCACCGGCGCCGGTGGTCCCGCTGGGAATGACTGTGCCGACCACTTCGAAGTCGTAGCGGTCAGCGAAGTAGCTGAAGACCTCGTGGTTGGTCACCAACACCCGCCGATTCGCTGGGATCGCGGCGAGCACCGCCTCGACCTCGGCGTCGAGCGCCTCGAGCTCATCGATGTAAGCCGTGGCGTTGGTCTCCAACGCAGTCAAATCGACGCCGTCGACGTTGGCGAGGAGGAATCCCACGATCCCCTCAGCCGCGAGCGCCATGCGGGCGGGGTCGTTGAAGAAGTGGGGGTCGGCGCCGTCGAACTCGATGGTCTCGACGGCGCTTATGGCCTCGAAGACAGGGACGCTGTCGGCTTCGGCAGACTCGATCACGTCGAGAAGGCCTGCTTCGAACCCGGCGCCGTTGACAATGACGACGTCAGCCTCACCAATCTGGGTGACCTGTTGCGCCGAGGGCTGGAAGTCGTGCCGCACGATCTTCAACAGCAGCAGGCCGTTCGCTGATGTTGACCATATCTTTGATCTTCGACCCGGTGCCTTTAGAGCTATAACGGCCCTGCGGGCGCCGAATCGCACGCCCGGAACGCAAACACGCAGCCAGTTCTCTACGTAACTCGGGTTTTGTTTGCACGAAAATGGCGTGATAGATCGACTCGTGAGACACCCACCACTGTGACTCACCTGGATGATCCTTGCGAAGCTTTCCAGCGATTTGTTGCGGCGAATACCAATCAGCCAACATGATTTGGACCTTGGCCCATAACAAGGGTCGAAGCTGGGTCCATCTGGCTCGAGGGCGTTGAGCTGCTTTGTCAGCGCGCCGGTCAGCTTGGAAAGCCCGATACTTTTTGCGGCCACCGTTACGTCCAATTTCTCGGCCGATCGTGCAACGATGGCGACCAATACTGCGCCCGATTTCGGCGTCACTGTCGCCTGCTTCGACCCCAACACGGATCTGTTCGCGTTCCTCAGCGGTTAGGTCCTGGGCCCGTCTATTTGTTTCGCGTCTAGTCACCCCACCATTTTCGCGCACAAAACGGCCAACGCTGGTGGCTGACACGCCTGAGATCGCCGCGGCCTGCGGGTAGGTAAACCCCTCACTTATCGCACGCAGCACAACAAATTGAACTGATCTCGGAGTCTTATGAGCTGGCATCAAATCCCCTCCCAGGGAAAAGTTGCACACACAATTTGAAAACAAGCCTTCCTAAGACAACAAACATCGCCTCAGATTAAGTGTCCGTCAAACCGGGGGACTTTCAGTTCCAACACAAGCCGTGACCTGGACCAGCAAGTCGGAGTCATGAGATGTGAGCTCTGCGGGTGATGCCGAGATGGTCAACGGAGCTGGTTGGGGCTCTTGGAGGAGCGCGCATGACAGAATTGGCTGTCTTCGTTTACACTGAGGCCATGACGGTCACGCTTGAACTTTCCGAAGACGCCCTTGGTCGGCTTCGCGCTGAAGCTGAGCGTCGCGGCGTGAGCCTTGATGTGTTGATCAATGAGCTTGCTACCAGGTTGCCGTCCAAGGCTTCGTCCAAGCGTGGCCGCAAACTTCGCATTGTTGGGTTAGGCGCATCGACCTCAGGTCGTCGAGCGTCCGAAGCCGACGAAATGCTCGCTGAGGGTTTCGGACTGAGCTAGCTGTGCTGATAGTCGACACCGGCGTGCTCTTAGCTGCGGCTGATAGCAATGACCCTGACCATGCAGCGTGTGCTCGCCTACTTGAAAATTCAGCAGGTCCGATTCTGACGACCCCGTTGGTCGTCGCTGAGACGGGGTATTTGATAGCTAGACAACTTGGCCCTAGCGCTGAGGCCGGTTTCTTTCGGCTTGTGGCCGAAGGTGAGATTTCGATGGAGATCCTGACTGGTGATGACTTGTATCGGGTTGCGGACTTGGTCGAGACGTACGTTGATTTGCCGCTTGGTGGTACCGATGCAAGCGTCATAGCGATCGCTGAACGCCACAGTGAACGGGTCATCGCCACGCTTGACCATCGTCACTTCTCTGTAGTTAGACCACGCCATATCGATGGATTTGAGCTAGTGCCGTGATTCGGCAGCGTAGGTGACTGCCTCAGCTCCAGAACCGAAGATGCGCACTGGGAGAGTCGACCGCCAAACCGCCCAGGCATGTACCAACCATGTACCACGACAACGGTAAACAGGGGAAACCACGGTGGGGCAGCGGTAAGCACAATCCCAGTGTTCACTTGGGAAACGCCTAGATCAAAGGGTTCCCAGAGCGTGAGTAAAAAGGCTCATAACCCGAAGGTCGTAGGTTCAAATCCTACCCCCGCCACTAAAAGCAAGGCCCGGAAACAGTACGTTTCCGGGCCTTTTGCGTTGGAGTAGGTCCAACCCCGGAGGACGTGCAGGCAACGAGCAGGCAACACTGAAAAACCTTGCCGACAGAATCGTTGACGGCTTGTGCTGTGCCGGTTCCTGTAGCACGGAGCGGCTCCAGTGCATGGCGACGCAGACCGGCCTGCGGCTCACCCATGGTCGTGACCCCATGTCACACCTCGCTGGCACACTGGAACCATGGAGGATGATGCTGAAGGATCAGACGGCCTGAACGACATCGGCAGCGGTGTTGAGGAAAGCGTCTCTCCGCTCAGTGCATTTGCTTCAGCTCAGCGGAGCCTGGTCTCGATCGACTTCTCCGCCATTCAGGCAGCTCAAAAGGCACTCCAGCAAAGTCCCGGGCTAGCGGCGCTGGTCGAGGCTCAACAAGCGATCGCAGCGAACTTCGCCAAATCCATTGAGGTCGAGGCGTTCTACTGCGCCCACCTCGACGGCACCGTGCCCCACGAGGCAAGCCACTGCGCTGTTGACGGCGTCCGGCCATCGCTTGTCGGATTGCAGCGCTGCGATGCGAAGACCGTTCATCCGTACCGACGCAACAGCGCCCACGGGGACCGGACAGCACGCCGGGTCGTCACAGTGTGGTGTCGGGGAGGATCTCAATGCTTCGCGGGCGTCCCGGCGAGTCTCGGAAGAGCACCCCCGCTCTGATAACCCGGATCAATGGCAGTCCGTCCTGTCAACCGGTGCTGGCGGCCTCTTCGACGGCAGCGAGCATGCTCTCGAAGTTCGTCCGTAGCATCCGGTCGATCACCGGACCGATCAGACGACCCATCGGGCCACCCTTGGGCACATACCGATAGTCGAAGGTCATTGCTGTCCCGTCACCGGCAGGCTCGAGGGTGAGCCGGGCCTCGGCCTGCTTGAGCGGCACGAGACGTGACGGCTGATTCGTGGTGGTGAGCGTGCGGCCCTCCTCCCAGACTGTCACCGTTTCGACCATCGAGCCGACCGGGGCGAGGTCTACTTCGCGGCGGGCGCCCACACCTTGGCGTTGATCGCCGACGAGTCGCGAGCCCTTGAGACCATCCCAGTGGTCCGCCAGGTTCGGGAAGTCTGCGAACACGGCCCAGACCGCGGCGGGCGACGCAGCCGCTGAACGTTGAGCGGTGAGGTGACGTTCCGCCATGATGACCTCCCTTCCTGCGACGCAAGCTCG
>JBDNHG010000905.1:0-3435 GCA_041688925.1 Acidimicrobiales bacterium
CAGGCAAGAGGGCAATCTCGGCCTGATGCGGGCTGTGCAGAAGTTCGACTATTCCAAGGGCTTCAAGTTTTCGACGTATGCCACCTGGTGGATTCGTCAAGCGATCTCCCGTGCAATTGCTGACCAGGCTCGCACGATCCGTATTCCCGTGCATATGGTCGAAACGATCAATCGTGTTCGGCGCACGCAGCGTGACATGTTGCAGCGGCTCGAACGAGAGCCCACGATCGACGAGTTGGCCACAGAAGTCGACCTCACCCCCGAGCGGGTACGTGAAATTCTTCGTATCTCGCTCGACCCGGTGTCGCTCGAGGCCCCGGTAGGCGAAGACGATTCGCAACTCGGTGACTTCATCGAGGACGAAAACGCCGATAAGCCTGTCGATGTCGCGGCCCGAGCCATGCTCAGCAACGACGTTCTCGAGGCGCTCGACGAACTGAACGATCGCGAGAAAGAGGTTGTGCGAATGCGGTTTGGTCTCATCGATGGCCGAGCTCGCACACTCGAAGAAGTCGGTCGCGCTTTCGGCGTGACACGTGAACGCATTCGCCAAATCGAATCGAAAACGCTCGCCAAGTTGCGCCATCCACAACGCAGCGAAAAGCTCCGCGATTATCTAGACGCAAGTTAGGCGTAAGCCGCTATGGTGTGGCCTTCCTTCCGGGGTAGCTCAGCTGGCAGAGCATCGGACTGTTAATCCGCAGGTCGTGGGTTCGAGCCCCACCCCCGGAGCTCGAAGGAACCCCGATTTCTCAACCTGTTTGAGAAATTGGGGCTTTCTACGTTTTGTGCCTATTGCTACTTAAACGCAGCCTGACCAAGTCGAGATGCACTCCATAGGTAGCGACGACGCAGCGGGTCGAGAGTGGCCGTTCGCAATTGGGTGGGACCGAAACAGTGAGCCATACTGTTCCGCGTCCCCAACGCCTTGTTGGGAGACAAAGCCGCCGACTCGTGCCTTGCACTCTGGGGTACGAACGTCGGCACGATGAGAAATCTCCGAGGGGCTACACAATGAAGAATTCAGTATTCCGACTATTGGCGATCGTGCTGACGCTTGCGCTCGGCGCGGCCGCATGCGGCGGCTCCGATGGTGACGATGCCACCGCGGCGCAGGCTGATACGACCGAATCAGATACCGATCAGGCCGATGCGTCTGATGCCGATGCCGATGCCGATGCCGATGCCGACGCGGACGCCGAAGGCGCTGGCGGCACTATCAGCCGTGACGACGCTGCCGCTCAATTAGAAACAGCGGCCGAGGTTGCAGACGGCGGTGCCGAGCGCTCGTCGTTCGAGGACCTCGAGGCTCGCTGGGCCGAGGATCGCGCTGCGGTCATCGCCGAAATTGAAGAGAACGGTTGGGGCGTCGACGGCGACATCCTGACTGGTCCTGGCGGCTGGACCGTCGACCTCAGCGAATGTCCCGACGATTGGAACAACACCGCGGGTATCGAAGATGGGGTCGTAACCCTTGGCCTCAGCATTGCCCAATCGGGCGCCGGCGCCATTTCGCTCAACATGGGCGAAGGCATGGACGCCTACTTCAATTGGGTCAACGACAACGGCGGCATTGGTCCTGATGGGTTGCAGATCGAGCTGATCCAGAAGGACGACGGCTATGTGGCCAGCCAGACGCAGGAGAATGTCGCCGAGTTGATGCAGACCGAAGATCCGTTCTTCATCACTACGCTCGGTTCTCCGAATACGTTCGCCGTGCGCGAGACGCTCAATGACGCGTGCGTGCCACACCCATGGAACATCACTGGTCACCAGGCATGGGGCGATCCCGTGAACTATCCGTGGACCAGCGGCATCTTGTTCTCGTATGCAACCGAAGCGCTGTTGTGGGGTAGCTACATCGAGCAGAACTTCGATGAACCGGTGAAGGTTGCTGCCTTGGTCATGGACAACGATTTCGGGCTTGCCTACGAGACAGGCTTCCAGAACTTCGCCGACAACTCAGACATGATCGAGAGCGTGCTGTTTGTGCGCCACGATCCTGCAGCGGCGACGTTGACCAACGAGATCACCACGTTGACGGGCAGCGATCCTGATGTTTTCATCGCAATGACCACACAAAACCCGTGTTTGTTGGCCCTTCAGGAAGCTGGACGTTCGGGCCTTATCGATACTGCTCAGGCGCTCTTCGTTTCGTCGACATGCAAGCCAGTATCGGCCTATGCCGGTCCTGCTGGCGATGCCAGCGAGGGTTGGCTCGTCTTTGGTGGCGGCGTCAAGGACAGCACCGATGTTCAGTACGCAGATGACACCTACATCAGCTGGATGAACCAGACGATTGAGGATTTTGGACTCGACAAGTCGGTTTCGTTGACCGGAACCGGCTTTGGCCTGGTCGGCTGGCCTGCAATCGAGGTCATGCGGGTTGCCGCTGAACTCGAGGGTGGCCTGACCCGAGCCAACTACTTGCTCGCAATGCGGTCATACTCTGGTCAGCATCCATTGCTGCTTAAGGGCATTGGTTTCTCTCAGCATGGTCTCGACGACGCCTACTGGCTCGAAGGTTCTGACCTGAGCCGCTTCAGCGTTGCATCCCAATCATGGATCATCGAAGGCGGCATCATCGACCTCGACGGCCAATCACCACTCTGCCATTGGGATCCTGCAACGGGTTGCTAACAGCGTGTAACTAATCCGACTACTGCCCGGTGCCGGGCACCAATGAACCGCAATGGTTCGAGGGTGCCCGGCGCTGACGCGTAGCGCCGGGCTTGTTACCTCGGGGTCCTACGCGAGACAAGGCTTCGGCCAGTTTGGTTGGGCATCTAAATGCTGATGGGCGAGGCGCCTGAGAGGCGTACGCGACGGCAGCCGTACCTTCTGCCATTTGGCGCCAGCTGTGGTGTGTGTGCGAAGCGTCACAGGTGCCATTTTGAATTGGTATGGCGTCGTTCTACCGCGTAATACTGGGTGTTGGGCCCAGCAAGGGCTTGGCCCAACCGCGCCGAGTGGCAGCTCTGTTCTTGACGGGGCGACTCGGCATGGGAATCTAAAACGTGAGGGAAGATTTATGAAACGAAACCTACTCAGCTTGCTCGCTGCTGTTCTTGCGCTCGCGCTAGTGGCGGCTGCGTGCGGGTCGGATAACTCGTCAGATTCGGCCGAGGACGCACCGGCGGCATCCAACGATGCTGACGACGCCAGCACCGATGACGCTGACACTAGTAACGCCGACACCAATGACGCCGACACCGATGACGCAGGCAGCGACGATGGCGATGCCGACGCAGCGGGCGGGACAGTCAGCCGTGACGATGCGGCAGACCAACTCGGTTCGGCCACCGAGGTAGAAGATGGTGGCGTTCAGACCGGTTCGTTCGAAGATCTCGAAGCCTCATGGGCCGATGCTCGTGCCGCGGTCGTTGCTGAGATCGAAGAGAATGGTTATGGCGTCGAGGGCGACATCTTGACCGG
>JBDNHG010000906.1:0-2202 GCA_041688925.1 Acidimicrobiales bacterium
CACGAGATCCATGTGCGCTTCGTAGTACGAGTCGAGCGTTCCGACATCGCGCCAGTAATGGTCTTTGTCCGGGTCTTCGCCGGGCACCCTATTGGTGCGATAGTCGTAATAGTGCGCCTCGCCGTTGGCCACCATCTTTGGAATGATGTTGCCACCCACGTCATGTTTCGAGTCGTCGTCGGCATCCTCGGTCATCACTCGGCGGAATGCCTCGGCGCTGAATATGTAGTTTCCCATCGAGGCGAGCACCTGGTCAGGGGCATCGGCCAGTCGGGGAGCGTCGGGATTCTTCTCGTGGAATGCGGCGATTCGTGAGCTGCCCGCTTCTTGCTCGATGACGCCAAAGTCTTTGGCCTGAGACTCGTGCACTCGGATACCGGCGACAGTTACGCCGGCGCCGCTCTCGACATGTGCTTCGAGCATCTGGCGCGGGTCGAGTCGATAGATGTGGTCAGCACCGAACACGATGATGTGGTCGGGATGGGCATCGTCGACCAGATTCATGTTCTGGAACAGCGCATCAGCCGAACCAGTGAACCAGCGGGGACCACGGCGCATCTGTGCCGGCACCGTTGTCACATAGCTACCGAGGATCGTCGAAAGTTGCCACGTCTGTGAGATATGGACGTCGAGGCTGTGACTCTTGTATTGCGTCAGCACGACGACTTGGCGGAAGCCGCCGTTGACCAAGTTTGAGATCGCAAAGTCGATGAGCCGATACTTGCCGCCGAACGGAACCGCTGGTTTGGCCCTGTCAGCCGTGAGCGGCATGAGTCGCTTACCCTCGCCGCCTGCCAGCACCATCGACAGGATCGCTTGACGTCCGTAGCTCGGGGTAGGCATGAATCGATCGTAGACTCGCCACGTGGCTCGTGCATTTTCTGCTGATGATGCATGGCACTTTGCCGCAGGTACCCACAGCCGGTTGTATGAGGTCCTGGGCTCTCACGCAGACGCCAACGGTACGACCACGTTTCGTGTCTGGGCCCCGAACGCTGCACGCGTGTCGGTCATCGGCCCGCCCAACGAGTGGCGTCCCGGCGAAGCCGAACTCGAGCCTGATGCTTCAGGAGTTTGGCGGGGCACCATCGCTGGTTTCCCTCCGGGAACAACGTACAAATACGCCATCACGGCCCGGTCTGGTGGGCGCATCGTGGCCAAGGCCGACCCGGTGGCATTCACCGCTGAGGTATCACCCGCGACCGCATCGGTGGTTTCTGAATCGACCCATCGTTGGTCCGATGACGACTGGATGCGAGATCGTGGGCTGCGGCAAAGGTTCGACACCGCTATCTCGGTGTATGAGGTTCATCTGGGGTCCTGGCGATACGAGCCCGGCGGGTATCGAGCAATAGCGGTGCAACTCGCCGAGTACTGCGTCGACATGGGATTCACCCATGTCGAATTGTTGCCGATCACCGAACATCCCTATTACGGGTCATGGGGTTATCAGACGACCGGCTACTTCGCTCCGACCAGTCGTTATGGGTCACCCGACGATTTCAAGGCGATGGTCGACACCCTGCACCGCGCCGGAATCGGCATCTTGATCGACTGGGTACCGTCGCATTTTCCGGTCGACGAACACGGCTTGGGTTTCTTCGACGGCACGCACCTCTTCGAACACGCCGATCCCAAACAGGGGTTTCATCCCGACTGGAAATCGTTCGTGTTCAACTACGACCGGCCCGAGGTTCGGGCGTTCCTGTTGTCGTCGGCCCACTATTGGCTCGAGCAATTTCACATCGATGGGCTCAGAGTCGATGCGGTCGCATCGATGCTGTACCTCGACTACTCGCGAGACGATGGCGAATGGATCGCCAACCGGTATGGCGGCAAAGAGAACCTTGGCGCCGTCGAATTTCTGCAAGAGCTGAATCGTTCGGTGTACGCCTCATTTCCCGACGTCATGATGGTCGCCGAAGAGTCGACCGCCTGGCCTGGCGTTACGAATCCGACCGATACCAACGGACTGGGCTTTGGTTTCAAGTGGGACATGGGCTGGATGAACGACACGCTCGAGTACATGAGCCAAGACCCGCTCTATCGTGGCAGTGTTCACGACAAGTTGACCTTCCGCACGATCTACCAGGGTGCCGAGAACTACATGCTGCCGCTGTCACACGATGAGGTCGTGCACGGCAAGGCCAGCTTGTTGCGAAAGATGCCCGGCGAACCAGCACAGCAGTTCGCGAACCTGCG
>JBDNHG010000907.1:0-4859 GCA_041688925.1 Acidimicrobiales bacterium
CCGTCGGCATCACCGGTCATCTGCAAAAGCTCACCCAACACATGGTGTGCGCCGGGATGCTCTGGATCAAGGGCCGCGGCCAACTTTGCGATCGCAAGAGCATCTGCCGGATGAAACGTGGCCAAGGCTTCGCGTGCCGCTGCCACCAGCGTCGGCACACCAACGTCGGCGCCGACAGAACGAGCAGCCTCGACAAGACCGAGATTCGTGCCGTAGGGAACCTCTCGTGCACTCGCCGCTCGAGCGGCAAGCGAATTGAGCAGGTCTTGTGCTCGCTGCGGTGAGACCACAGCCCGGGTGCAGCTTGCAAAGAGCGGGTGTGCCGAAACAAGAACGTCCTTAGTAGCAGCGTTGCGCCACTGCAATAGCCCCCGTCGAACGAGCTCTATCGCTGCGTCCTGATCACGAGGACTGAGCAACGTGGCAGCGACCGGTTCGGCGAGAGCCACCATCTCGACCAGCGATCGGTCCGTGGAAGAAAGACGTTCAAGCCGGCGAACCAGAAGGTCCTGTACACGCTGGCCTGGCTCGAGAGGGCCGTCAATCTCCCACCCCTGTTCGCCTTGCCGCAAGAGGCCCGACGAGACGAAGTCGTTCACCGCCTCGCGCAGGTATAGGGGAATCCCCAGCGTCAGATCCCACAGTGCGTTGGCCGCCGACAGCTCAAGCGGTCCGGCGAGCAACCCCTCGGCGATCTTCGTGGCGTCATCGCGATCGATCGGCTCCAGGTCGATGCGGTGGATGTCGCCGGAGCGCCACAGCGATTCGATCGGAGCCGGGATCGGTTCCCCAGATCGAATGGTCAACCAGACCGAAGCCCGCCTGCCAAACGCAAGCTGATGGACAACATCTGCCGACGCTGCGTCGAGCAGATCGACATCGTCGAACATGAGGGCGGGCGTCAGTGACTCTTCGTCGTCGCCCAAAAGCGAGCAGATCGCTTGAGTGAGCTGCTCGAATTCGCTCGAACCGACAAGATTTGCTTGGGCGAGCACCGGGCTGAGCGCACCGAGTGGCACGTGCTGTGTCGTCTGTGACGCCACGAATGTTTCGATTCGGCCGCCCCGAGCCGCGATTTCATCGAGGAACGACCGAACCAAGTGGGTCTTGCCGACACCGGCCGGGCCAACGACTAGTGCGCCCGACGCTGAATCTCGCGCTGCCCGCAACGAGTCGAGATCAGACTCTCGGCCCACTACCTGCTTTGCAGCGCCCATTCTCTGCGTCGTCCCATCGTTGTTTCGATCTCATGATCCGCTCAGAGGTTACCTCCGGGCTATCGCGACATTCTCATGCCAGGTCGTTCTTCGAAATTCGCCAGTTGGGCATTCATCGACAGTGTGGATACACCGCGTCCAGGCGTGACCTGATCAAGTCATGAGCACGACGGCACAGCCCAGCGTCGGACACATCGCCTTCTGTCGCCTACATCTTTGACCTATCGTGGGCTTATGGCGCCGAAACAGATCGACCTCAACTCTGACCTGGGCGAAGGATTCGGGCCGTTGCCGATGGGCGATGATGAGGCAATGCTCGGCATCGTCACCAGCGCCAATATCGCCTGTGGTGGCCATGCCGGCGATACCGAAACCATGTACCGCACATTGACCACCGCTGCCCGAAACGGTGTCGCGGTCGGCGCTCATCCGGGCTATGACGATCGGCAGGGCTTTGGCCGCCGGATCATTCCAATGAGCCACGATGAGATCGGCAGAATGGTGGCCTCGCAGATCGGCGCGCTTCAGGCGCTCGCTGCCATGGTCGACGTCACCGTTCGCTACGTGAAACCCCACGGCGCCCTCGGCAACCTGGCAGCGCGCGATAGCAACGTGTCGCATGCCATCGTCGACGCGGTCAGTTGTATCAGCGACGACCTGGCGATTCTGGCAATCTCGGGAACCCAGCTCGAAGTCGTGGCCCGGGCCGAGGGAGTCTCGGTATTCTCGGAGATCTTCGCCGATCGGGGCTATCAACCGAATGGCCAGCTCGTACCCCGGGGCGAACCCGGTGCCATGATCCATGACGCGGTCGAAGCAACCGATCGGCTGCTCGACTTCATCGAGACCGGGCTCATGCCTGTTGTCGGGGGCCAGTCGATCCCGCTCGAAGCGCACTCGATCTGTGTTCACGGAGACAGCGCCGGTGCCGTCGCGATGGCACAGAAGATTCGAAGCGGCCTCCTTTCGGCCGACGTGCAGCTGCGTGGATTCGTCACGAACGCATCGTGAATGCCATGGATAGAGAACCTCGGTTCGTGGCGATGGCCGACAACGCCTTACTCATCGAATACGCGACCGAGATAAGTGAATCTGTCAGCGACCAGGTGCTCAGCGCCGAACGCGCCATCACCGCAGCCGACATCGCCGGCGTCGCAGAAGTCGTGCCGGCTTTCGTCAACCTGCTCGTGATATTCGATCCGCTCCTGGTCGAACACGCAGCGGTGAAGACGTCGGTCAAAGCGGCGCTCGCTGGCACGTCTGACAACGTGGCCCGAGGTGTCGAACATCTCGTGCAGGTCTGTTATGACGAGTCACTCGGAGTTGATCTCGCGCCGGTCGCCGCGCTGTGTTCGATGAGCATCGAAGCGGTAATTGCATCGCACATGGCAGGCGACTACCGGGTGTGCATGTACGGCTTCGCCCCGGGTTACGCCTACATGTCGGGTGTCGCCGAAGCACTACAGGTACCGCGCAAGACCGGGGCAGTACGTGGCGTTGCGGCTGGCAGCGTGATCATCGCCGGTCCGCAGTGCCTGATCACCACGCTCGAGATGCCCACCGGATGGTCGATCCTTGGCAGGTCACCAACCCGGGTGCTTCAGGACGACCCCAACCTGCCGGTTCTGTTCGATTTGGGTGATCGGGTTCGCTTCGAACAGATCGATATCGACACCTACCACCGTCTCGAGTCGAGGCCATGACGACGGCCCGGCTGCGCATAGATCATGCAGGCCCGCATGTGTCGTTCCAAGACGGAGGACGCCCCGGCAACCTGCGCTTCGGCATCCCGCGTTCGGGGCCCATGGATCAGCTCGCCCTTGCGGCGGCAAACCTTGCACTCGGTGTCGATCCTCTCAGCACGACCATCGAAGTTTCTCGCGCCGACTTGGTACTCACGTGCATCGACGGCGCCGTGTCGGTTGCCGTGGCCGGCGGTGACTTCACCGGCTCGTGGCATGTGCGCACCCTGTACAGCGGTGACCAACTCGTGGTACGAGCAGAGCGATGGGGCAGCTGGGCCTATGTCGCGGTGCTCGGTGATATAGCCGCCACAACATGGCTGGGTCACACGGCGACGCACTCGATGTCGGGTTTCGGCGGGGGAGCGCTCTCGACCGGCCAAGAGATCAACATCGAGAACGCGTCGGCCGATGCCTCCCTCGATGGAGAACTCGAGGTACCGCCATTGGCCCGGCCGAGCGGAGTAGTGCGAGTTGTCATGGGCCCACAATTGCAGCACTTCAAACCCGATGCGGTCGAGCAATTCATCGCCGGCCCATATGCGTTGACCGAGGCGTTCGATCGCATGGGGGTTCGCCTCGACGGGCCGACCCTTGCGCTGCGGGAGGCACTGTCGATCCCGTCTGAACCAATCGTGCGGGGTTCAGTGCAGGTGGGTGGCGACGGTGTGCCCACGGTTTTGCTGGCTGATCACCAGACCACCGGCGGGTATCCCAAGATCGCCACCATCATTTCGTGCGACCTCGACCGGTTTTCACAGCTGCGGCCTGGCGAATCTGTGACATTCGAGCCGGTGAGCCCCGAAGATGCCATTGCTGCCACTCGTAGCCATGCTGGCGAGGTCGAACAATACCTGAATGAACTCGCAAGACCCGGCCGCACGTTGGCCCAACGTCTGATGAGCGAGAACCTGATTGGCGTGCATCGCGAGATCGACTGATCGGTCGCTACTCCGACGCCGAGAATCCCGTGAATTGCGCCCAACGGCGCGAGCTGCAAGGGTTCACCGGTGAACGGAATGCTCTCGCCCTACAGGGTGCTCGACCTGACCGACGGTCGGGCCGAACTCGCCACCATGATCTTCGCTGGACTGGGCGCCGATGTCATCAAGATCGAACCGCCAGGAGGGTCGGCGTCGCGAGTGCAGCCTCCGCTCGTTGACGGCGAACCCGCAGGCATGGCGAGCCTGCCATTCCAGGCATTCAACCGCGGGAAACGCAGCATTGAGATCGATCTCGATGACGCCGCAGGCCGCGACCGGCTGCTCAACTTGGCGGCTACGACCGATTTCGTGTTCGAGAATGCCGGGCCAGGAGCTATGGACGCGAAAGGGATTGGCTTCGAAGCGCTTCGACAGGTTCGGTCCGATCTGGTCTACGTAGCGATTTCGCCGTTTGGCCAGACCGGTCCCTATGCCAACCATCTAGCCACCGATCTGACGCTCGCCGCAATGGGCGGGGCAATGGCGCTCAACGGTGACCGCGACCGGCGACCAGTTCGGGTCACGGTTCCCCAAACCTGGCATCATGCAGCGGCCGAGAGCGCCGTGGGCGCCTTGGTGGCACACCACCTGCGTGTGGCAACGGGCGATGCCCAGTTCGTCGATACATCGGTGCAGGCCGCAGTCTTTTGGACCGGCTTGAATGCGATGATTTCATCAGCGATCGATGGGCGCAACCTCGAGCGGGGCGGCACTGCGTTACAGCTCACCACCATCACTGCCGAGCTGGTCTACCCGTGCACCGACGGTGAGATATGCATGTTCTTCATGGGCGCCACGCTGCTGGGCCTGATTCCGTGGATGGTCGAAGCCGGCGTGGTGTCGACAGAGTGGGCGGCGAGCGAAGACTGGTCGACGTATGAGCAGAAAGTTCTCGGGGGAGAGGCCACACTCATCTC
>JBDNHG010000908.1:0-3826 GCA_041688925.1 Acidimicrobiales bacterium
CCTATCGGCGAGTTCGCGTGACGGTGTCGCACCGGCTCGGCAGGTCAGACAAACCCGGGCGGAGGTGTGAAGCCGCCGAGTTCGTTGGTGGCGAGGCGGGCAAAATCTATGGTGGCGTAGTCGGCGAATTCGGCGCCGACTGCTTGGAGCCCAATAGGTAGGCCTTCGCCAGACGTACCTGCCGGGAAGACGGTGCTGGGAAGATGGGCAACAGTGATGGTCCCCGCCCAGAAGATCTGCTCGAAGTATTTACGCTGGTCTCCGTCGACATCGATGGTGCGATTGCGCATTGCACCGTGATCATGGGGGAATGCGGCGGTGGCGGTGATCGGGCACAACACGATGTCCCAATCGCCGAAGAACGACTGCCATTGTTGGCGCAGACGCGTCCGCCGATTGTGCATTCTGAGCCAGGTGGCATGGTCGATGACGGAGTACCGAAGTGAGTTTGCTTCATAGCTGGTGTCGTTCGGATCGAGCTTCGCTGCCATTTCTTGGTTGGAGGCGCGCTTGTCGGCTGGCAAACCAGCCGCCATCACCCCGCTCAACAGTGCGGTATAGGTCTCAAAGCTCTCGTCGAGATCGATGTTGGGCCGAGCGTCGAAGGACACAGTGGCTCCGAGGTCTGCCAGGGCACTGCCGACGTTGGTTGCGATCTCGGATACCTCGGCGGCAACGGGAGCCCTCGGGTCACTGGCCCACACGGCGACTCGAAGATCGCGGATTGCCTTGTTCGGCTTTGGAGGCAAGGTGAGTTGCCAGCCGCGCGTCATCAAGTCGTCCGCGCCCGCAACGATGTCGAGGGCGAGCGCAAGATCGTCGGCCGACCTTGCCAGTGGCCCGACGACCGCAATATCGGGTTCAGCGAGTTCGCCGGGAAGCGCATGGCCTTGTGACGAGACGACACCCCATGTTGGTTTGTGACCGAAAACTCCGCAGAAGTGTGCCGGGTTGCGGATCGATCCGCCGATGTCGGACCCCATCTCGAGAGATGTCAGCCCTGCGGCCAACGCCGCTGCCGAGCCTCCGGACGAACCGCCAGGTGTGCGGTCGGCGTTCCATGGATTGTTGGTGGTTCCATAGATGTCGTTGTAGCTCTGTAAGTCGGCAAGGTGCAGCGGCACGTTGGTCTTGCCCAGGAAGTGCGCTCCTGCGCTACGCAGTCGCCGGACAGCGGCCGAGTCGCTGGCGGCGATGTTCTGCGACAGTTCCGGAATGCCCCACGTGGTTGGGAGACCCTCGAGGTCGTATGCCTCTTTCACTGTCATGGGCAGGCCATGGAGCGGTCCCAGGGACTCACCTGCCGCCTGTGCCGCGTCGGCAGCCTTGGCCGCATCGAGGGCCCGGTCGAAGTCGCGCACAACGACGGCGTTGATTTCGGTGTCATACCGTTCAATGCGATCGATGTAGTGCTCGGTGAGTTCCACCGAGCTGATCGAGCCAGCCTTGATGGCTTCCACCAGTTCGGATGCGGTCGAGAATGCAATGTCGGTCATGGTGGTTCTCCCCAGAGCGGTTTTATCGGAGACTAGTGCTGCAACCGTTGCCGGTTGCAGCACTCGGTGCGCTTCTTGGCGCTGATCAACTGGCAGAAGCCATCATCTCTGAACCTCACCAGTGAAATAGTCATTGAGAAGGTTCAGAGATGTCGAGACGGGTCGGTGCGGCGGCTCAGCTGAAGCCGATCGACAACAGGTTCTCGACCGGCTTGTAGAGCTCTTCGAGATAGGTGACATCGACAGCATCGAGTTCGATGTCGCATGCGGCGACGAGTTGGTCGAGCTGTTCGATCTTTGACACGCCGACAACCGGCGCATGGATTTCTGGCTTGTTCAGCAACCATGCCACAGAGATCTGGGCTGGCGTCTTGCCGTACTTCTCGGCGACTTCGATCACTCGGTCAGCAATGGCGAAGTCCATCTCGCCCCGATAGAGCATGCCGGTTCGTTTGCTGTCGACACCTGAACTGCGAGTTGTCTGTCCCTTGTCGAGGCCACCCTTATAACTGCCGGCGAGAATGCCGCGAGCCAGAGGCGACCACGGCATGAGCCCCACGCCGGTCTTGGCGCAATACTTGTTCATCTCGCGTTCTTCTTCGCGGTAGATGAGGTTGTAGTGGTTCTGCATCGAGATGAACTTGGTCCAGCCGTGCTGCTCTGCCGTCATCTGCAGTTCGGCGAACTGCCACGCGAACATCGAGGAGCCGCCGAGATACAGAACCTTTCCGGCCTTGACGACATCGTGTAGCGCTTCCAACGTTTCGGTTATGGGCGTTTCGATATGTCCGGGGATGCCGTGGGGGTGACGGTGGATCACCAGTTGATCGACGTAGTCGACACCGAGGCGCTTCAGGGATGCATCGACCGCTTCCATGATGTGTTTACGCGACAGGCCGAGCTGATTGGCGCCCTCGCCCATTTTCATGGAGACCTTGGTGGTGAGCACGTATTGGTCTCGGGGAGCGAGCTCGCGCAGCAGCTGGCCGACGACCTCTTCGCACGCACCGACGCCGTAAACATTTGCGCAGTCGAAGGTGAAGAGTCCGTGGTCGAGGGCCGCTTTGAAGATCGGCCGTGCGGCATCGACATCTATCGTCCAGTCGCTCTGATGGCCGACGCCTGGCCGCCCGAAGTTCATGGTTCCAAGGGCGAGCTGCGATACCCGTAGCCCACTGTTGGCTCCTAGCTGAACGGCCTTCAACATTGCGTCTCCTCCGAGGTTTGGGTGCAACGTCCTAGAGCGTTGTCGGTTGGCCGCAGCGAAGTCAAGCTGAGAACCGATACATATGGCGTGTCGCCCGTCAGCGGCCTATCTGCGCAACGGCCGTGGAAGACTGCTCTGACGGCACCAATAGGGGAGTGAGTTCATGATTCCGACGAGCGTCAACATCTTCGACGACACCATGCGAGAGGGACTACAGATCGAGAGCGCTGACATCTCGGTCGACGAAAAGCTGCGGCTGCTCGATGCCATTGGCGAGACCGGCGCCAAGGTGATTTCTATTGGTTCGTTCGCTCATCCGAAATGGACGCCATCGATGGCATGCATCGATGAAATAGCGGAACGCTTTGTGCCCAAGGCAGTCATTCGCTACACCGCTGCGATCTTCAATCAAAAGGGCTTCGAGCGCGCTGATCGTTTCTACCCGAAGCTCGACGTACGCACCCGCCAGCCCGGAATCCATGTCGAGATCTGCGACTCGTTCGCCCGGCGGAACTACAACCGAAGCCAGGCCCAACAGATCGCCAGCATGGCTACCACGGTGCAATCTGCGGCCGACGCAGGGGCCGAGTGCGGATCGATCACGCTCGGCAGCCCGTTCGGGTCGAATTTCGAGGGGCCGTTCGATCTGAGCCGACGACTCGAGATGATCGACCTGATGGTCAGCAAGTGGCACGACGCCGGCATCACGGTCAATCGCATCTCGTTCTCTGACGCCATGGGATGGAATGCGCCCCACACGGTTCGCGAGACGATGCTTGCCATTCGCGACCGCTGGCCCGAGATCGAGACGTTCCACATGCACTTGCACAACTCGCGTGGCGCGACCATCGCCAGCTACTACGCGGCGTTGGAATTGGGTGCGACCGAGTTCGACACCTCGCTTGGGGGCATGGGCGGCTGCCCCTATTGCGGCAACGGTCGTGCAGCGGGCCATGTGCCGACCGAAGACTTCGTCGACCTGTGTCATGAGATGGGCATCGAGACCGGGTACGACCTCGACAAGCTGATTCAGGCGGCCTGGATTGCCGAAGAGATCGTTGGCCATCCGCTGTGGGGCCACGTATCAAAGGCCGGCCCTCGCCCCAAAGCCGACGCCGTGTAC
>JBDNHG010000909.1:0-4727 GCA_041688925.1 Acidimicrobiales bacterium
GCCGAAGCCGACGCCGCCACCGAAAAACTCGCGGTTCCGATGGCAATGATCGCTCTGGCCATGTTCGGCCTACTACTCGCACCCGCTGTGCTGGCGTTTTGAATAGGCGCCGCCCGAAGCAAACCGATCACCAAGACTATTTCCCGTCCATAGGAGGGCGGACAAATGCAACAGTTCCACCAGCTACACCACCACATCCAGTACCAATCGATTCGGGCCTGGGTGTTCGTGCGCAATCGCGTCAACGAGAAGGTCGATGAGCAGGGCCGCGAGCGAGGCGCCGAACTCGTGCAGTTCTTGATCATCGCCGCAGCGGTCGCCGCTCTGGCGTTGGTGCTATTGGAAGTCTTTGAGACCAAGACGACCGACAAGATCAACGATCTCGACCTCAACCAGGCACCTGCAAACCCAGACGGAGGTTGATGCGGCAGTCGATAGCACGAACGATCGGGACCGAGATGACAAGACTGAAACGACGCGACTGCGAACGCGGAGCATCGATCGTCTCCTTTGTTGTGCTTGCGCCCGCGTTCGTGCTCATGATCTTGGTGTTGGCGCAGGTGATGATTGCCGGTCACGTGCGCCACGTCGCTTCCCTTGCCGCAGCGACAGGGGTGGCCGAGGCGGCAACCTGGGATGGGTCCGCAGCGTCGGGTCACCAGCGGGCCGACGCACAGCTAGCGGGGGCGTCGGGTTGGGTGCTGAGCCCGATCGTGAGCTCATCTCGCAACGCCACCACCGCAACCGTCACCGTTGAGGCGGATGCGTTCCGCATTCTGCCTTTCGGTGATTGGCATATCGAGGTGCAACGAACCGCGCCAGTAGAAGTGATTAATCCATGAGGACCATCACGTGGGTGCGATCGCGCTCCGACAGTGACCGCGGTTCGGCGGTGGTGGAGCTGGCCATCTTGGCGCCGCTGATCATTTTGGCGTTGAGCTTGTTGGTGTGGGCCGCTCGCCAACCCGCCGCAGACGGCGAAATCCGCGCCGCCGCCCGATCATCAGCCCGGGCCGCAGCGATACAACGAGACCCCGGTGCAGCAGTCTCTGCGGGCGAACAGGCCGGCCAGAACGCGGCAGGGCTGGAAGTATGCAGCTCCGTCCACGTCACAGTGGATGTCGGCCAATGGGAAGATGGCTGGGTTAAGGCCACGGTGACATGTGAGGTCAACGAGAGCGGCCTGGTGTTCGATGCCGGCAATCTCGTACAGACGTGGACTGAGCCGGTACAAAAGGCCGGAAGGGTCGGTGGGTGATGATCCGCCGCCTAGGCCGCAGTCGCGTCGACGAACGCGGATCGGTGACGGTGTGGGTCGTCGTCGCGATCGGTGGGCTGCTGAGCTTGTTCACCGGACTGGTCTATGACGCCGGCAATGCCGCCAACCAACGCGTCGAGATCTCCGACGCGGCGTGGGCTCTGGCCCGCACTGCTGCAGCCGAAGTAGCCCCCGCAGGCGGCGGCGACTTTGCTATCGACGAATCAGCGGCCCGAGCCGCGGTTACCGAAGTGGCCGCAGTGCAGTGGCCCGAGTTCGAATGGACCCTGGTCGTCACCGACGACCAGGCCACGGTGCGAGTCACCGGCACATACAAGACGAAAATTTTGAAGGCAGTCGGTGTCAACGAGTGGAACTTCACCGCCGATCGAACCGCGACCACAGCGACGGGATAGAGGAAACCGAACCGTGAAATCATTCATCAACTTCATCAAATGGTTGGCCGCAGTCGCGGCCACCGGGGCGATGTTGGTCGCCGTGCCCGTCGTCCTGATTCTCGGGCCATCACCATTGGACCCCGATCGAGGCGTCCGAGCGCTCGTCACCGCCCTGGTCGATGGTTCACAAGTGTTCGACGAGTCGGTCGTGTCTGCCATCGTCGCCGTCGGTTGGGTGTTGTGGGCCTACCTCGTCGTCGCGTTCCTGCTCGAAGTGTTCGCCACCATTGGTGGTGCGGCGTCACGAAACATACGAGGCCTCTCCTTTGGCCAGTCGATCGCACGACCGTTGGTAGCGGCGCTGATGTGGTCCTCGACGGCGTCGACAATGGCCATGTCAGTCATCGGCGCCGGGGGCGTGGTGGCCGTCACCGCCCAGGTCGCGCACGCCGCAGAGGCTCCAGTACAAAGCCAAGGCTGGTCTCTACCCGCCACCGCCACCGCCAGGCCTGGCCATGTCTATGTGATGAACAGCAACGGTGACGACGACGGCGACTCAACCATGTCTGAGCCGATCGTGATCAGCCAAGAAGAAGGCACGATGATGGTCGATGGCCAGCTCGTGCGTCCCCACGTGGTGGTAATCGAAGACGACACCATGTGGGACCTCGCAGAGAAACATCTCGGCGACCCTTACCGGTGGACCGAGATCGCCGCCCTAAACCTGGGACGGCCCCAAGAACACACGCCTACCGTCACCGACCCCGACCTGATCTGGCCCCAGACAGTGTTGTTGATGCCCGGTGACGCAGTCGGGCTCAACACGCCCGCCCCTGCCGTGGTCGAAGAGCCCGCAGCCGAAGAGCCCGCTGTGCAAGAGCCGGACTGTCCGCCCGAGATCCAGGTGTGGATACCCGAAACCGACACCGCAACAACCAACGGCCTAGCGCCTCCTGCTGGCGACAGCGACGACACCGAGGTGGTCGCGACCACAGGCCGCGACGAGTTTGACATCGACGTCGGCATTCCGTGGTGGCTACTCGCGGCCGGGGTCACGGCGGGTGGGGTGTTCGCCGCCGGCATGATGCGGCTCGTAGGACGGCGCCGAGATCGCGACCAGGCGCTGGGCCTGGGTGTTGATGAAGGCTCCGAACTCGAAGAGCTGCTTGAAGACCTCGAAGAACCTCAGCCCGAGCTGCGCACCCATCTGCTCTCAGCTGCAGCGTCGCTTCGGGCAGCGCTGGTCGGGGCCGACGCTCCGATGTTGCAGGTCGACTCTGACAAGACGACCGCAGTGTTCACCCAAGTGGTGCATCCGCCAGACGGTTCGCCTTGGACCTACAGCGGCGATGACGGAGAGCGAGCCGTCTGGGAGCTTGCCCACAGCGACGAAGCGGACTCTTCGCCCGCGGGTGGTTCCCCGCTCTATGGGGTCGGGGACAACATGTTCTTGAACCTCGAAGCCATCGGGTGGCTCGGCATCGAAGGCGAAGCTGATCTGGTTGCGGGGCACCTGCGCCATCTTGTGCACGACTTGGTCGGCAACTTCGGCCAAGAACACGAAGTGGTCCTGCGCATTGGCGGACCCGGCATGATCATGGGCGCCGACGTTTACCGATCCGCGACCGAAACCAGCGTCGAGGCAATGCGAGCCGAACTCAGCGAGTACATCCGACAGGCCGATGAAGCCCACACCATGGCCGGCACCACCCTGGCTGCGGAGCTACGACAAGAAGGGGTTTGGCCGACGTTGGTGTTGGTGCTCGACCTCGAGGAAGCCGACACGCTCGCCGACATGATCGAACCGCTCCACCGGTTCCCTGGCCGCTATCCCATCGCAGTCGTCAGCCTGGGCGTGTCGTCAGGGGCGCCCTGGAGGGTAAGGATCAACTCGGTATCAGAATTGGCGATCGTCACCGCCTACCTCGGTAAGGCGCCACGGGTGAAACCCCTGATCATGACCGAGTCGACCGCCGAGGCGCTCGCCGCCGAGTTGCGCGGTCAACTCAGCAAGAAACGGTGGGAAACCGAAGCACCGGCTCTGGCTGCACCAATCGACGTCGACGAAGGCGGAGACGGTGACGACGAGATGGGCTGGTACGACGACCTCATTGGCCAGTACATCGACATCGACGCCCCACCCGAACCAATCAAAGACCAGAAAGCCGATTCGCTCAATGGCACCCATGACCCAGACCCATCGGACGTGTTCCAGAACCCATACCCCGGCAAACGCCTTCCCTACGAGCCTCCCAAACAAGAACTCAAAGACAGCATCAACCCACGTTTCACCGCAGCCAAGCTGGCCCACCTACGTGACTTCTTCCCCGACGACACCGACATCATCTTCGACGACGACGACGACGACGACGACGACGACGACGAAGGCGAAGACGATGATCTGCTCGACGACGACGTCGATGCGGTCATGGCGGCTCAAGAACCTGAACGGCCACAAATACGAATCCTTGGACGACCCGAGATTGGCGGCATCAACGGCAAACTCGGCGAACGCGCCCTCGCAACAGCAACACTCTTATCGCTGACCCCCGATGGCCTCGACCGCTCCCAGATTCGCGACCACATCTGGGGTGGCCGCGACGTCGACGACCGGACCGTACGCCGAGTCCTCAGCGAACTCCAGATCGCGTTCGGACCAGCCGTCGACCGATCCGGCCCGATCATCAAACTCGCCGTCGACACCGACATCGCCGAACTCGAACGACGCATCACCCAAAGCCTCAAACTCCCTTGGACCGAGGCCTCAGCCCTGATCGCCGAAACGCTCGAGCTGTTCAGAGGCCAACCCTTCCACGCACTGTCGGACTCAGACTGCTGGGAATGGGTCGACAGCGAAGGCGCCCAAGCCCGCCGCAAAGTCATCGAACGGGTCGACAACGCGTTGGCGATCGCAGCCGAACGAGCACAAGCCGAGACCGACTGGACGACGACTAAACAGCTCGCCCAGATAGGACTCCAGCTGACCCCGCTCTCACAACGCATGGTCACCTACGCCGCCACCAGCATCGCACTGGCCGGCGACTCAGCCGCAGCCGTAGCGCTCGTAGCGC
>JBDNHG010000910.1:0-1410 GCA_041688925.1 Acidimicrobiales bacterium
ACGGTCAACTTGACGGGCGTATCGGCCAGTTCGATGCGCAACGATTCGGTGAAGTTCGTCAGGCCGGCCTTGGACCCGGCATATGCGGTGAGACCCGGAAACGGAATCGCGCCGGCAATCGAACTGATCTGCACCACATGACCGCCACTCCGGCCAAGCATGTGGTTTACGACGTCATGAGTCAGCAGCAGCGGGGCTTCGAAATTGAGCCGGGCCAGGGTACGAACCAGGTTGCGATCAGTGCTGACAAAGGCGTCGTTTGTCTCTATGCCGGCGTTGTTGACCCAGACATCGATGTGGCCCAGTGTTTCGACGCACTGGTCGACGAGACCATCGACGCCTTCGGCCGTGCTCAGGTCAGCGGTCAGGAAACTGCCGTCGACCCGGTTGGCTAGCGCGCTCAGCTTGTCGGTCGAGCGGGCAACGACGAGAACCTTCGCGCCGGCTGCGGCGAATGCCTCGGCCATCTTCTCGCCGATACCCGTCGAGGCCCCGGTGATCACCACGTTCTTGTTCTTCAGATCCATGATGTGCATAATGCTCTCACACCGCGGGTCGCGCTGTATTGCGCAGCCGGATGCGACATCCTGTACCGGCATGTACCGATCGCTCCAACTCGCCTTTGCCGTGCTGGTGGTGGGTACTGCAGCAGTGGTGGGTGGCACGGCGACGCAACACGTGGCAAGTGCCGACCATGCCGATCTGATCGTCGAGAAGATCCCCGTCGATGCGTCGACGTTCACCCTGGAACCCGTTGCGTCAGGATTTCAGACACCGCTATGGGGAGCAGGCGCTCCGTACACAACCCGACAGCTCTTCGTTGCCGATCAGGTCGGTCGGGTGACGGCGCTTCGAATCGATGGTGCGGGGGCGCCACACACCTTCCTCGATGTTGGCCCCGATGGTGCAGACGTGCTGGTCAGACTGAAGACGCAAGGGTTCGATGAACGCGGGCTACTCGGCTTGGCCTTTCACCCGCACTACCGCAAGAACGGGCTGGTCTATACGTATACGTCCGAGCCTCGTGGGCATGTTCCCGACTTCACGACACTTGCCGACGACGCTGTACGTGAGGACGATGCCAGCCTGTCGGTGATCCGCGAGTGGCGGGTCGACGATCCCCGTCGTCTCGATGCAGTAGTCGACCCAGAACGCTCTCGCGTGTTACTGCGCGTCGAGCAACCTCAAACCAATCACAATGCCGGCGCGCTCGTCTTTGGGCCCGATGCCATGTTGTACATCGCTTTGGGCGATGGCGGGTCTCGTGACGACGAAGGGCTGGGCCATGCGCCCGGCGGCAATGGCCAAGATCTCAGCGACGGCAACCTGCTTGGCAAGATCCTGCGGATTGATCCGCTGGGCACCAACAGCGGCAACGGAGAATACGGCATCCCGACCGATAATCCCTTC
>JBDNHG010000911.1:0-3152 GCA_041688925.1 Acidimicrobiales bacterium
GCCGGAGGCTCACCGCAATTCCCCCATGGTGCAAGGAACGACCTTCCCCTCGGCGTCAGTCTCATCGAACGTCCAGACCTTCAGGCCTTGCCCAACACCATCTCGGCGAAGCTGATACGTGATCAATCCGCTATCAGTCGACGAGGTTCGAGTGATCTCGTTGGTGTCGAAATCTCGCCACTCACCGCCAGCCTGTACGCACAAGAACACGTTCACTGCGCCGACAGCTTCGTCCACGACCTCCACCCCTGCGATCGAGTACGTCACATCCTCAAATGGCAGGTAGTGATTCGAGTTCAAGAGCGAATCGAGCAGCCGCAGCACATATCCGTCGACTGGACCCTCTGCAGCCTCGAGTCTGCTCACCGAGCTGATATCAACCTCCCGAGCATCGTCGAGCACCGTCCAGATTCCGAGGACATACGTCTCGGCGACCTCTCTCGCTTCGCCCACTAGAGGATCTGGCGTTGGTACCGGCGTGGGGATGACGCTGGCCGTCGGCTGGGGGGTAGGTGTAATCTGCGGTGCGGTTGGCTCCGGCGTCTCCGAAACGTCGGTGGCGGCGCTTGGTGTCGATGGGTTACCGGTGTCCGGAGTTCCCGACTCAGCGTCGCTACCAGAGCAACCTCCGGTAAGAAAAAGGGCAAGGCCGAGAGCAAGGCCGCACAGTGCCCGAGCACGCCACAACCAGGCTGCAGTTCTTCGGGAACCTTGCGTCCGCATCACACACCCCTTTCAGCGGCTCGACACGGGAACGCCTTTTCTCGTGTAGCTCAACAGGATTTAGGGGGAGCAATTTGAACTTGAAAGCGGCCATAGCTCCGAACCGCTTGAAAACAACCATAGGACTCCCCTCCTATGGTCCGCAAGGCCTAGTTATTCTCGATCGAACGTGCGTTGGCCCTAGACGCTCGCGATGTAGGCAAGCGGGCCCGACATCGTCACTTGGCTTGCGTGGGCCAATGTGCCCTCAGCAGATGATCAAGCGGCGATCAGAATGACCAAGTCAAATCAAGACTGCTTGAGGTCCTCGGCGGCACCTGCGCTGTTGGCCCCCTTCAATGGATTTGCCGGGCGTCCGGATCGAATGCCCCCGGCGAGCTGGCTCGAGCAGCGATTCGGTGAGCGGCACGGTCCGGGTTTGATCGGTCTTTGTCGCGCCGACCTTGAGCGTGCCAGCAACATCGGCAAGTGATTCGGCGAGATGCAGGACGGCACGAAATATCAACGTTCTCCGGTCGCTCCTTTCGCCGAGATGAGATGCTCGTCGAGCCACGCCGTGACACAGCACTCTTGGTAGCGGACCGAGTTGCCGAACTTGATGCGGTCCGGGCCTTCACCGTCGCGCATGTGGTAGATCGTGGATACCGACACCACCAGCCACTCCGCCACTTCCGGGATCATCAGCAGCCGCTCGGGCCTGCCAGGTGTTGTCGCCGGATGGCCACATTTGTTCGCTCTTTGGTTGCTCATAGTAAGTCGTCTTTCGGGATGGTCACTCTGCAGCGAGTGCTCATCCCCTACAAGCCCTCCAACGACCCGATAGCGGCCAAACTGAACGCCAGAGACGGCTGCTCGACCCAGCGCAAGCCGTGTTCTTGGGATGACTAAGGCTTGGTTGCCAGACGGGCCCGCCAGCTCGATACTGCTACATGAGTGGCCCAGGCGACGCTGTTCGAGTCGCTATGAAGCTGGGCCGAGCGAACTCCCCATATGTCTCACCGTCTACTTGAGCAATGATCTCACCAAATCGCTCGACGCACCATCTAGTCGCTGACAGACGGTCGGCGACAAACGCGAGCGGCGAGTAACATTTCGCTATGCCGACAATCGGAGGAGAGCTGGAGAATCGCCATGCCGCCGTTTGGCGACGCACCCCGGTCCCGAAGGACTTTGGGGAACGAGCGAGTTCTGCCCCCATCGATGGAACGCTGCAGCTACCTCTTCACATCTGGTGGTCTGGGCACGGACCAATCTCGATCGACATGTCTCACCCAGCCGATCGACGCTTCGTCTACGAGCAAGTCCTCGCCAACGGGACAGCCAACGATGTCAAGGCACTCATCCATCCCGCTCAGCTCGTCGCCGACTGGGACGAACTGTTCCTGCCGGCTGCAGTAGCCGAGATCTGGGTGCCCTGGTTCGATGCTCACCCTGAGCTGTGCCTCTAACAGAGCAACAGCACAGCGTCCTTGAGATCGTCAAGCGACTCGATGCCGAAGCTATACCCCTGGCGGGAGGCGCAGCATTGATCGTCGCAGGGTTCGTTAGTCGAGCCACACAAGATCTCGACTTGTTCACCAACAACGTAGAAGCAGTCGGCCCGTTCGCCGACGAACCGATCACCGCCCTTGAACACGAAGGCCTCACGGTCGAGACCATTCAACGATCAGCGGGCTTCGTTCAATTGAGCGCTGGCGACGTTCTCATCCACATCGCACACAACTACCTCGGCGACACTCCGGTCGAGTCGCATATCGGTCTGCGCGGACTCGGACGTCGTCGGAGGCAAGGTCGAGGCGCTCTTCACCCGCCGAGTGAATCGTGACGTGCTCGACGTCGCGCAACTACTCGATCGCTATCAAGTGGGCGAGTTGGTCCAACTCGCTCAGGAACGCGACGCTGGATTCAGTTTGGCGATCACTATCGAGATGACCGCTGGCAACAACTATGACGCCAAGCAGGGCTACGGAGAAGCCGAATTCGAAGCCGCGAAAGCGAAAGTGCTTGAGCACCTACGAACTGTGAGTGGCGACGATGGAAGTTAGAAGTGACGGAGCATCGGTCATCCTTCCCGCTGACATGAACCAGGTCGATGAGACCGGCTGGGCCTGGGCCTTCTTGAGCGACGCATCCGATGTCGCACGTATCGCCCGAGGGTCCGTGATCGTTGCGGGCGCGCCGACTTGTGTCAGCCACTCGCACGGACGTCCAGGGCTTCACCGGACTCATCCGCTGCGACAACGCGCTGAGCCCAAAGACCATCGACGGCGTCTATCGCCGACTCGTCTCGATTCTCGAAGTCGCTGTGTAATGCCATGGTCAGCGCGGGCCGATTTGAGATTACGGCTGAACACCTCGACAATTGTGGCATTCGGCTGTCTGTGTCAGGAACTGGCATAACGGTGACCCATCCCAGCCATGCCGATAAA
>JBDNHG010000912.1:0-1677 GCA_041688925.1 Acidimicrobiales bacterium
CATCGAGGCGAGCTCGATCCATGACCGAGGCCGCCCAGCGAATGGGATAGGTGCTGAGGTTGCCCTTGCCGGTTCGTCGGCCGCCACGGAACTGTTCGAGCTGAGGAACCATGCGTCCCAGGGCGACGAGTTCGACAGCGAACGCGGCTGCCAGTCCAAACCAACGGGCACTCGTGCCGAGCGTGTCGTCATCGAACGACACGTTGCCAAGTCCAAGGATCCAACCCAAAGCGCTCGACAGGGGAGCGGCCAGCGATTGGGCTTCGGAGCGTCCGGCGATGTCGACCGGATCATTCTCGAGCCATGAGATAGCGCCGCCGTCTTGGGCCTTGAGCATCGCGTTGAGCTCATCGAGCTCGACAGGATTGGCCTCGTGGCCACCGCCCCACGCAATGATTTGTCCGGTGCTCCACGACAGCTGGAGCTGCGCGGTGCCAACAACAACGGCTTCGGGATTCGGGCCGCTGGTCTGTACCGGGCCGGCCAGGTCATCGAGTAGGTCATCGATGCGCTCGCACTCGTCTTCGAGGTCGGCAAGCACCGTTGCTCGTTCGGGGCCCCGAACCGACTGGCGGGCGCGTTCGAGTGCCACATCGGCGTGCTCGAGTAGCCGCCACAGGCTGTCGATCCACAACGGTTGGTTGGCTTCGAGAAAGTCGGCTTCCTCGTCTGAACAACGTCCGTCGATGTAACTCTGCACGATGCGATCGAGTTCGGCTCGACCGACCGTTGCCGTAGGTGTCATGTACTTGTCTGGTCTCCTCGGCATGACTCAGACAACGATCTGGTCATACACAGGCCGCCCCCACGGGGTGCAACCGGTCTGGTTGGTCCAGCGAACAAGATTGGAGCCGAGGCACATCGTGAACAGAACAAAAGTGAACTGCCCGCCGTCGAACGCCTCGGCACGCCGTGTTGTCCGCTGCGAGCAGTCTAGACCCGATCACCCCCGCTGCAAACATCGCGCCGCTGCGTGGCCCCGCCTTTTGCTGGAGGTGCCGCGGGTTGTGAGGCCGGGTCAGCCCGCCTTGAGGTCGCTGATTACGCCACTCCACAATTCGGGGTTTCCCGAATACGGAGCATAGAAACTGATGCGATCTACCAGGTTCGCGTAACGAGAGAGCAGCCCGTCGGCGATGCCGCTCGGTTCGGCGACAACGGCGAACGCGTCGAGCATGTCGGCATCGATGACGTCGGCCATGGCATCCCATTCGCCCTGCTTCGACATGCGGTTCAGTTCGACTTGCGCATCGCCCCAGCCGTGATGATCGAGCACCGTCTTATAGGCAGGCGTCGAGCCGTAGAAGGCGATCTGTTTGCGGGTGGCGAAGCTAGCCGCCGCCATCTCTTCCTCGGTTTCGCCGGTGACGATGAACGCAGGAAGCGAAATTTCGACCTCGCTCGTGTCTCGGCCGGCTTTGGTGACACCCGCATGCAGCGCTGGGATACTGACATCTTCGAGATAGGAGGCGGTCGTGAACCCATGACTGATCCAGCCATCGCACACTTCGCCGGCCACGCTGGTCATATAGGGGCCGACCGCGGCGAGGAACACCTTGGGTTTCGCGGTCTCGAGAGGCGCCGGGCTGAACATGGGCGTCATCAGCGTGTGCTTGTAGAAGTCGCCCTCGAACCGCAACGGCTCACCGGTCTGCCATGTGTCCCAGATTGCATGCA
>JBDNHG010000913.1:0-7927 GCA_041688925.1 Acidimicrobiales bacterium
GACCGATACGGAACGCAACCCTGCCTCGACGTATCGTCCCGGGGCGATCGGGGCTCGCACTCGTTGCCGTGCCTCGGGGTCGAGGTCGAGGAGCACACCGCGATCGTCGGTGCGGCTGGTGGGCGCAATCAGGCCGGCGAGAGCAGATAGGCCGATAGACCAAGGTTCCGCGACCGCGGTGAAGACCTGATCGATGCCATCGAGAGACCACAAGCTTGGACTTCCCCAGGTGTCGCCACGCAGCACTGCGACGTCGATCAGCGCCAAATCGACGGGCACGCCCTCCATCTCGATATCGATGACCAGCGACTGATAGGCAATCAACTCTTCGATTGGCACGCCTCCGCCGACCACGAGCCCGGCAGCAGCGCCGGCGACCGTTGGTTCGATCAATTGAGGAAACGCATTGTTGGTGCCCCCGGCGACCGCCACGATCGGCGCGTCGCGCCAGCCTCGTGCAACCTGACGATGCGTGCCATCGCCGCCGTACACGGCAAGCACCCCGGCGCCATGCTCCTTCATTGCTGCCGCAGCGCGCGCCGCGTCTTCGCCGGTGCCGTCGGCGTCGATGTCAATGGTTTCGACCGCTACCTCGAGACCTCCGATTGCACGCTCGACAAGTCCGTGGCGGTCGAGTGCAACCAGCACCTTGTCGGCACCGCCCTCGGCCGCACCTACGACCAAGCCCCGCAAGTCGGCAATTCGGCTGGCGTCACTCGGCGCCGGCGCATGGGCTACCAACCGACGAATGTCTTTCCCCGCACGAGGGTTTGCGATGACACCAACTATTGCTGTCATCAGCAACTCGTCTTTTCGTAGAGGTACACCATGACGGCGCAAGAGTACCAATCACGGCCACCCTCGCTCGAACCGAACCGCTGCTGACAGATTCGACCCGCTATCCGCATCTGCATGCCTTGTGCAGCGGCGAGATCAGATCTCGCTGGATGAGACGTCTTGTCGCTCGAGTTTGGCAGCGGCTTTGCGGCGGCGAGATCCAACCACGGCGATGCCACCGAGCGCAAGCAGCGCGACCGAAAGGGTGACGGGCAATGGCACGCCGGTGCCCGTCTGGGCAAGCGACACAGATCCGGGATTCGACTCGACGATCGGCTCAGGTTCTGGGAGATTGGAGATAAGAGGCGCGCTGGGCGGGAATGGCTCTGGTGATGGCGGTGCGGTCTCGGTGCGGTCTGTCGGTGTTTCGACCGAGGCCGATGCCTGCGGCTGTTGGCCGGTAGGTCCGACGCCGGTGACCGTGGCCTCATTGCGAACGAGACCACGCGCTTCGTCTTGGAACGTCACCCGATACCGGGCGGTACACGTCATCGTCTCACCGGGCAGAAGCGCCGTGGCTGGACAAGTCACGCCGCGAGTGATCGGATCGACGACCTCGATCTCGCGAATCGTCACCGCACCGGTGTTGGTCACAATCAACTCATAACGTGCATCGACGCCAGCTCGAAGGTGGAACGGTGGACCCTCCTTCACCAGGGTCAGCTCGGCGAAACCTTCGACCGTCACGGTCGCGGTTCCTGGCATCTCGACCGGTGATCCAGATGGAGGCACGGCTCGTCCGGTCGCAGTGTTCTCGATCTCGCCGGTGTCGACCATTTCCTGAGTGACCGTCAATACAGCAAGGCAGGTCATCGACTCACCAGGCGCAAGTGCATCGAACGGACATGTCACGGGCGCAAGCGGATCGCTCACCTGCACATTGGTCAGCGACACATTGCCGCTATTCTCGACTTCGATCTCGAACGGCACTTCGTCGCCGACTCCGACAAGCCCGGCTGGCGACCGTTTGGTGACCTGCAGCTCTGTGAGTTGCTCGATTTGCTGGGTGACACTGCCGAGCGCTTGGACAGCTGTACCCGTTGGATCAACGGCGGTCGCGGTGGCGACATTGACGATCTCGCCGGCGTCGATGTGTTGCTGCGTGACCACCGATGTTGCCGAACAAACAACCGTTGCACCCGGAGCGATGACACTGGTCGGGCATGTGACCGGCCCTGCGGTGGGGTCGTCGATCACGAGGTCGACCAACGTCACATTGCCAGCGTTCGTTGCCTCGAATGACCAAGTCAGCGTTGACCCAACTTCGAACGAACCAGTCGGTGCAAGCTTGGTCAGCGACAAGCCAGGGTCGGCATCAAATATGGTCGTTTCGCGGTCGGTTCCCGTGGTTGGAATGCCCGACGGTGGCGTGCCCGAGACGGTTGCTTCGTTGACGACCTGGCCCGCATCGACGTCGTCTTGGGTGATGAAATAGGTACCGGTGCAGGTGGTCGACTCACCCGGCGCAAGCACGGTAACGCCACATGACACAGTGGGAATCAACGGGTCGGCCACCGCGATATCGGTCAGGGTCACGGTGCCGGTGTTAGCCAAAACGAAACTGTACGCAACGGGCTCGCCGGCCAGCAGAAGCCCGCCGCTCGACTCCTTGTCGATGGTAATCGCAGGCGATTGCGCAGCTGGTGTGGTCGACTCGCCATCATCTGCAACGACGCCACCACCCGGGTCGGCAGCTACCGCTGTTGCCGTATTGGTGATTGCGCCTGCCTCGATGTCGGATTGCATGACGACATAGCTCGCCGTGCAGGTCATTGCGTCGCCCGGCTCGAGCGCAGCCCGCGGGCAGGTTTCATCCGCGGTCAGCGGATCGTCGACAGCGATGTCGGCCAGCGAGACATTGCCGGTGTTCGTGACAAGCAACGTATAGGTCAACACTTCGCCGAGCACCGCTGGCTCGGAGGGGCCGGTCTTGGTCAGCGTGACCTGCGGCGTCTGGGCAATGGCGGTGATCTCGGTGTCGGTGCCGGTTGTCGAACCCGAGCGGGTATCGCCGGTGACCGTAGCGATATTGACGATCTGGCCGGCATTCACATCGGCCTGAGTGACGATGTACAGACCAGTACACGTCGTCGATCCGCCGGGCGCCAGTACGGCCGCCGAGCAGGCAACCGGTGCGGTGAGCGGATCATCGACCCGCACGTTTAGCAGCGTCACCGTGCCGTCGTTGCGCACGATGAACGGGTAGGTGATCTACTCGCCGACAACACGTGTTCCGGCTGGTGCCTGCTTGTCTATCGAGATTGACGGCGCCTGTTCGATGGCGGTCACCTCGACATCACCGTCGACATGGCGTACGTCACCCGGCCCGACCCCTGCAACGGTCGCCGAGTTACTCAACGTCCCCGCGTCGACGTCTTCTTGGGTGGCCACGTAGCTGCCGGTACACGTCGTGACAACGCCGGGAGCAAGGGTCGCGGTAGGGCAGCGGACGGTTCCGATGATCGGGTCGTCGATGACAACGCCCGTGAGCGTCTGGTTGCCAGTATTCGTGACCTTGAAGGAGTAGGGAATGACCGAATCGAGCAGGAACGGGCCGGTACCCGCAATCTTGTCGACGTTGATCGCCGGGTCGGGCGACCCTTCGATGATCTCGGTACCGCTTGCGCTGACCGGCGGTCCCGACGGCGGCGTGCCGCTTACCGTCGCGGTGTTGGTGACATTGTTGGCGTTCACGTCATCTTGAGTCACCGTGTAGGTCGCCCGGCAGGTGGTTCCTTCGCCTGGCGCCAGCGTGGTGTTCGGACAGTCGACCGGGTTGGCCAATGGGTCGTCGACCGCAATACCAGTGAGCGTTACGTTGCCGGTGTTCGTGACGTCAAAGGTGAACTCGACGACCGCTCCGGCCAGCAGTGTCGCGGCCGACGACTGTTTATTGACCGTCAACGCCGCACTCTGTGGAATAGCAGTATCGATCTCATCGAAACCAGTGACCGGTTGACCCTGTGGCGGTGTTGCAGCGACCGTCGCCTGGTTGCGGCGGTTGCCTGCATCGATGTCGGCTTGGGTCACGACGTAGTCACCCGAGCAGGTGGTCGCGCCACCGGGCGCAAGGACGATCTCATCGCAGGTCACCAATCCAACGAGCGAGTCGGTGACGACAATGTCGGTGAGTGTGACGTCACCGCTGTAACAGGATTAGCGGTCGGGTCATCAACGGCGATGTCGGTGAGCGTCACGTTGCCCAGGTTCTGCACGACGAACGAGTACTCGATCGTCTCGTCGGTCTCGAGCACGCCAGCGGGATCGAGCTTGTCGACCGAGATGGCGGGGCCGGCCGGGGCTGGGGTGATCACCGAGTCGGACGCAGCGACGTTGTCGCCGACGGGCGGTGTGCCTGCCGCCGTGGCGGTGTTCTCGAAACGGCCGGTGTCGACGTCTTGTTGGGTGACCAAGTAGTCAGCCGTGCACGTCGTAGAGATGGCCGGTGCGAGCGTGGTTGTCGGGCAAGTGACCGGCCCGGTGAGCGGGTCGTCGACCGTTATGCCGGTGAGCGTCACATTGCCGGTGTTGATAACCAGGAACTCGAACGGCACGATCTGGCCGGCCGCGGTGAGCTCGGTCGTCGACGACGATTTGACGAGCGATATCGCCGGCGCGGCCGGGGCCGGGATCACGAGTTGGTCGGTGCCGGTCACGGGTTGGCTGCCTGCTGGCGTGCCCTCGACGGCGGCGTCATTGACGATTTCACCAGCATCGATCTGGGGTTGCGTTGCCAGATAGGTGTCGTCCGCAGCGCAGGTGGTCGATGCTCCTGGAGCCAGCGATGTGACCGGACAGGTCACCGTTCCGATCAGAGGATCAGAGACGGCGATTCCGCTCAACGTGACGTTGCCGTTGTTGGTGACCTCGAAGCTGAAGTTGATTGGATCATCAGCTGCCGAGACTTCGGTGACATCGGCAGATTTTGCGACGGTGATCATGGGTGATTGGTCAGACGGCGTCGTAACCGTGTCGGTTGCATCAACAGGATCACCGATCGGTGGAGTGCCAGTAGCGATGGCGGTGTTCTCGAATGAGCCAGTGTCGACATCGTCTTGGGTCACGACGTAGTCGGCCGTGCACGTGATCGACGCTCCGGGTGTAAGCGTGGTGACCGGACAGTTCACGGGTCCGGTTTGTGGGTCGGCGACGCCAACGCTGGTCAGCGTGACATGCCGGCGTTGGTGACCAAGAATTCGAACGGCACGATCTGACCGTCGGAAACGAGCGCTGTCGTCGTAGATGACTTCTCCAACTCGATCAGCGGTGCCGCGAGCACCGGAATGTCAAGTGAATCGGTCGCCTGTGTATCGGGGCCGGTCGGTGGCGTGCCTGCCACGGTCGCCGTGTTCGACACTTGGCCGGCATCGACCTGCGGTTGCGTCGTGAGGTACGGATTGTCGGCGGTGCACGTCGTCGATGCATCGGGCGCCAAGGTCGCTGCGGGACATGTGACGGCGCCGACCGCAAGATCGGTCACGGCTACAACGGTGAGGGTGACGTTGCCGTCGTTCGTCACCAAGAAGCTGTAGTTGATCGGATCATTTTCAGCAGTGACCTCGGCGACATCGGCCGCATTCGCCAGCGTGATCGATGGGTTCGCGCTCGCTGGCAGTATCACCGTGTCGCTGGCCGTCTCCGGCGTGGCATTGCCAGGTGGGGTCCCTGTAACCGTGGCAGTGTTGACGACTTCGCCGGCGTCGATCTGCGGTTGCGTCGTCAAGTATGAACTGTCGGCGGTGCACGTCATCGATGCGCCCGGCACCAGGCGAGTCGCCGGGCACGTGATTGCGCCGACTGGTGTGTCGCTCACCGCAACGTCGGTCAGCGTCACGTTGCCGTTGTTGGCGACCAAGAAGCTGTAGCTAATCGGATCGCCCTCGGCGTCGACTTCGGTGACATCAGCCGACTTCACCAGCGTGATCGATGGTGCCTGACTCGATGGGGTCATGACCGTGTCGCTGTCGGTGACGTCGGGACCGATAGGCGGTGTGCCCGACACATCAGCGGTGTTCATGAACGAGCCGGTGTCTACGTCATCCTGGCTGGCGCTGTAGCTCGCAGTGCAGGTCATCGTTGCAACGGGGGCAAGCGAGGTCGCAGGGCAGGTCACCGGTTCGGTCATCAGGTCAACGACCTCGATGTCGGTCAAGGTCACGTTGCCGGTGTTCGTGATCAGAAGCTCGAACGGCACGACCTGGCCTTCGAACGTCAACGCTGTCGTCGTCGACGACTTGTCCATCGAAATTCCTGCGGCCGGCGGGGCCGGGACAGCGTGTGTGTCGCTGTCATCGACTGGAACACCGGTCGGAGGTGAACCGGCAACCGTCGCGGTATTGATCACTTCACCGGCGTCGACCTGTGGCTGGGTCGTCAGGTACGGATTGTCAGCTGTACAGGTGGTCGAAGCGTCCGGCGCCAGGGTCGTTGTCGGACACGACACGCTGCCGACCGCCGCGTCCGTGACAGCAACATTCGTCAGCGTGACGTTGCCGGTGTTGGTGACCAAGAAGCTGTAGGCGATCGGATCACCCTCAGCCGACACGCTCGCCACATCCGCGGACTTCACGATGCTGATCAGTGGCGCAGCCGTAGCGGGAATCGTCAGCGAATCAGAGGCTGTGACATCGTCGCCAACCGGCGGCGAACCAGCAACCGACACATTGTTGACGACTTCGCCTGCATCGACCTGTGACTGCGTCGTCAGATACAGATTGTCCGCCGTGCAGATCGTTGAAGCGCCAGGAGCCAACGTCGTCACCGGACACGACACGGTGCCGACAGCAGCATCGGTCACCGCAACGCTGTTGAGCGTGACGTTGCCAACATTGGTGACCAAGAAGCTGTAGCTGATCGGATCACCCTCAGCAGACACGCTGGCGACATCGGCCGACTTAGCGATGGAGATCGCCGATCCCGCAGGAGCGGGGATGGTCAGCGAGTCGGTTGCGCTCACGGGATCGCCGACTGCTGGGGAGCCATCGACGGAAGCAATGTTGATGAATTCACCGGCATCGACCTGCGGCTGCGTCGTCAGATACAGATTGTCCGCCGTGCAGGTCGTCGAGGCGTCAGGCGCCAACGTCGTGACTGGACACGTGACGGCGCCAACCGCTGCATCAGTCACCCCAACGCCCGTCAACGTCACATTGCCCTCGTTGTTAACGAGGAAGCTGTAGCTGATCGGATCACCCTCAGCAGAAACGCTCGAGACGTCAGCAGACTTCACAATCGAAATCAGAGGCGCAGCCGCGGCAGGGATCGACAAGTCGTCGGATGCCTCGGCCGGTGTGCCGTTGGCATCGGTGGCCGTCACCGTCGCGGTGTTGAGGACCTCGCCGCCATCGATCTGCGGTTGCGTCGCCGAGTAGACGGCGTCGGCGGCACATGTCGTCGAAGCGCCTGCGGCCAAGCTTGTCGCCACGCAGGTGACCGAGCCGACCATCGGGTCGGTGACAGCGATATTCGTGACCGGAATGATGCCATCATTCACGATGGTGAACGAATATTGGATGGGGTCGCCCTCGGCCGCCACCGAGGTGACGTCGGCCAACTTCTCGATCGAAATCGCAGGAGGAGGGCACGTGAAACTCTCGGCTTCGAAGAACGCCCACGAGTCATAGGAGGCATCGCCGTCGTCGACGACACCGAGCTTGATGGTGTTGACGCCAGCGATCAGGTTGGCGGTGAAGTCGATCGGAACGGTGAACCCGTCTGGCTCGAGCGGGCGAGGACTGGCGGGCGACGAGTCGTGGATATCGTTGTCGAAGAAGTACGCGGAGTTTGTGTTGTTGTTGATCGAGTCGATCGAAACAACGGCCGCTGTGCCCGGCACCAACGACACATTGATTTCGTTGACGAAAATGGCGAGCACATCGGCGTACCCACTGTTGACGTATTCGGTCCACTCTTCGGACGCCAGCAAGTAGCGGCCCGTGATCGTTGTCGCAATCGGCGACGTCAGTTCGAAGGTCAAGCTGGCGGCGTCGAATGCACCGTTCGAAGCCAAGGCGCCAATCGCTGGATCACTTTGCCCAAGCGCTGCGCCCCCGAAGTTGCCAGTCGTATTGGCAGTGGTGCCCGACAACGA
>JBDNHG010000914.1:0-9250 GCA_041688925.1 Acidimicrobiales bacterium
CCGCGATCGAGCGCGCACCTCCGCGAGTTGTGAGCCTCAGCGAACAACTCGGTTAGAGACGAGGCCCCCCAGGGCCGAGGAACGGCGACTACCCGTGGCACTGCTTGAATTTCTTGCCCGAACCGCAAGGACATGGCGCGTTGCGCGGCGTGCGTTCTTCGTCGGTGCGAACAACTTGCGCCACCGCAGCAGTGCGGTTGGCGGCGACCCGCTCGAGGCCTGTGTCTTCGGCCGCAGACTGGCCCGCCTGCACGGCCCGTTGCGCCCGCGCATTGCTCAGCGCTGAACCGTCGGCCGGACTGGTCGGACCACTGGTCTGCATGTCGGTAGTAGCCGGCTCAGACTCAGACTCAGGCTCGGGTTCGGGTTGCACTTCGATGTGCATGATGTAGGCGACGAACTCACGCGCTGCCTGTTCGAGCATGGTCGAGAACATCTCATAACCTTCGCGCTGCCACTCGACCAGTGGATCTTTCTGGCCCATCGCTCGCAGATGGATTCCCTCTTTGAGATAGTCCATGTCGTAGAGGTGCTCGCGCCATTTGGTGTCGAGCACCCGCAACATGACCTGGCGTTCGATCTCTCGCATGGCCTCAGGGCCGACTTCGGTCTCGCGGCCTTCGTACGCCGCCGTGCCATCGGCCATGAGCCGGTCGTAGATCTCGTCGGTATTGGCGCAGTCCTCGATTGATTCGACGGTCACGTCGTTGTCCCACATGACCTGCAGCTCGCCGACCAACCCCTCGAGATCCCACTCGCCCTTGACATTGCTCACGCAATAGTTGCCGATGGTTGAGTCGACGGCCTCGGCGAGGCGTTCAAGCGCTTCGTCGCGCAGGTCTTCGCCGTCGAGAATCTGATTGCGCCGGGCGTAAATCACCTTGCGCTGCTCGTTCATGACTTCGTCGTACTTGAGTACGTTCTGGCGCGATTCTGCGTTCTTCTGCTCGACAGTTGTCTGAGCTCGCTCGACCGCCTTGCTCACCATCTTCGAGTCGATGGGCACATCGTCAGGCAGCGCCTTGCCCATCACCCAATCCATGGTGCCGGTGGCGAAGATGCGCATCAGATCGTCTTCGAGTGACAGGTAGAACCTGCTCTCGCCCGGATCTCCCTGGCGTCCGGAACGACCACGAAGCTGATTGTCGATGCGGCGGCTGTCGTGGCGTTCGGTCGCTACGACGTAGAGGCCCCCGAGCTCGCGCACGACGTCGCCTTCGGCACTGGTTTCTTCTTTGTACGTCGCTTCGAGTTCGGCGACTCTGGCCCGACCCTCGTCGCTTTCGGGGTCGACGCCCGCTGCCCGAATGTCGCGAACCGCCATGCCCTCGGGGTTACCACCGAGCAAAATATCGACACCACGACCGGCCATGTTGGTGGCAACCGTGACGGCATGTAGACGGCCGGCCTGGGTCACGATCTCGGCTTCTCGGGTGTGCTGCTTGGCGTTGAGTACTTCGTGCGGAATGTTGCGTCGAGCCAGCAACTTGCCGAGCTGCTCGCTCTTTTCGACCGAGATGGTGCCGACCAGGACGGGCTGACCGACTTTGTAACGCTCAGCGATGTCGTCGGCGACAGCATCGTATTTTGCTGTTTCGCCCTTGAAGACGAGATCGACTTCGTCCTTTCGGACCAACGGCAGGTTCGTCGGAATCTGCACGACGTGCAACCCGTATGTTGCATGCAGCTCAGCTGCTTCAGTCTGGGCTGTACCTGTCATGCCTGCAAGCTTTTCGTACAGGCGGAAGTAGTTCTGCAGCGTGATCGTGGCGAGCGTCTGGTTCTCTTCCTTGATCTTGACGCCCTCTTTGGCCTCGACGGCTTGATGCAGGCCATCGCTCCAGCGGCGACCTTCGAGGATGCGACCAGTGAAGTCATCGACGATCTTCACTTCACCGTTGTTGACGATGTATTCCTTGTCGCGTGTGAAGAGTTCTTTGGCGCGCAACGCAACACCGAACTGGTGCACATAGTTGCCGCGGACCGAGTCGTAGAGATTGTCGATGTCGAGCGCTACCTCTACCGCCTGGATGCCTTCTCCGGTCGGTGACACCGTGCGCTTCTCTTCGTCAACCTCGTAATGAAGGTCGCGGGTGAGCCCACGTACGATCGACGCGAACTTGTAGTAGAGCTGCGCAGCGTCGGCGAGCCGGCCGCTGATGATGAGCGGCGTGCGGGCTTCGTCGACAAGGATCGAGTCGATTTCGTCGACGATGCAGTATGCATGGCCCCGCTGCACCTGTGCTGCACGGCTCATGGCCATGTTGTCGCGCAGGTAGTCGAAGCCGAACTCGTTGTTCGTGCCATAGGTGATGTCGGCGGCGTATTGCGCCCGCTTGTGGGCCGGGTCGGTGTTTCCCGGGATGATGAGGCCAACGTCGAGGCCCATGAACTTGTGGACCTCACCCATCCACTCGGCGTCACGGGCAGCGAGGTAGTCGTTGACCGTGACCTGGTGAACGCCCTTGCCGGCGAGCGCGTTCAGATAGACCGGCAGCACCGACGTCAGCGTCTTGCCTTCACCGGTTTTCATCTCTGCAACCCAGCCGAAGTGCAGGCAGGCGCCACCCATCAGCTGAACGTCGTACGCGCGCTGACCAATCGTGCGCAAAGCAGCCTCGCGGGCTACGGCGAATCCTTCGAGCAGCAGGTCGTTGAGGTCTTGCCCGTTGTCGAGCCGCTGTCGGAACTCGCCGGTCTTGGCGCTCAGTTCATCGTCGCTGAGCTTCTTGATCTCGGGTTCGAGCGCGTTGATCTCGGGGATCAGCGAATCGAGTGCCCGTGTCTTCTTGCCTTCGCCGGATCGGAGAAGACGCGTCCATATAGCCATGAACTTTGAGGTTACCCCCACTGCAGCGGCTCGAAGGGCCACGCCGCCGGTCATCGGCACCCAGGGTGACGACAGTCACCTGGCCTCGAACTAGGGAATAACGCGGCGGTAGGGTTTCGCCCATGGGCCACCTGCCGGACATCACCTTCCTGAGTTTCGGTAAACCCAAGGCCATGTGGCAGCCCATCCTCGAAACGTATGAACGACGTCTCGAGAAAGCGATTGGGTTCAAGCACCTGATATTGCGCGAAAAGGGCGGATCGCCCGACGAGGTCAAGGCGAACGCCACCAAGCTGCTCGAACCACACATAGGCCCAGACGTGTTCGTGGTCGTGTTCGATGAAAGCGGCAAAAGTGTTACGTCACCGGTGCTGGCGAAGATGCTCGCCCGCGCTCGACCCAAAGCCGTCGCTGCGATCATCGGCACCAGCTACGGCCTAGCCGACGACGTTTTGATTCGCTCCAATCGTTTGGTGAACCTCGGGGCGATGACGCTGCCGCACGAGATCGCTCGGGTCACCGCGCTCGAACAGCTCTACCGCGCCGAGACAATCTTGGCCGGCCACCCCTACCACCACTCGTAACCGCCACGCGAGTGTGTACGGGGTCGGAGGATGTACGCACTCGACACGGTTACTTCCTGCTCGGCATCGAAACTACAGTCGGCAGCGATGGCACCAAAACGGCATTTGCACCTGGCACAGTTTCTGATCCATGGGCCGACGTATCACAGCCATGCGATGTGGCGACACCCGCAGACGCGCTGGGAACTCGACACATGGACTCGGCCCGAGCTCTACCAAGACATTGCGCGCACCTGTGAGCGTGGCCTGTTCGACATGGTGTTCTTCGCTGATCTGAACTACATCTCTGACACCTATACCGGCGAGCTCGATCCTGCCCTTCGTTACGCCGTGCAAGCACCCGAACATGACCCGATTCCGCTGCTGTCGTTCATGGCCGCTGTGACCGAACGAATCGGCCTGGCGGCAACGTTCAGCACGAGCCATCATCATCCGTTCTACGTGTCGAGACTGTGGGCAACGATCGACCATCTGACTCGAGGGCGGGCCGGGTGGAACGTCGTCACATCGCTCAACCACAACCAGGCCGCGAACTACGGCCAAGAACGCGAATCGTCTGAGCGTCGTTACGAAAAGGCTCACGAGTTCATCGAAGTCTGCAAACAGCTGTGGGAGAGCTGGGACGACGATGCGGTCGTGATGGACCGTGAAGCACCGCAGTTCGTTGACTCGACCAAGGTTCGACGCATCGACTTCGAGGGTGAGTTCTACAAGTCACGCGGGCCGCTCAACGTGACTCGTTCGCCCCAGGCCGGCCCGGCAATCTTGCAGGCTGGCACCTAGCCTCAGGGCAAAGACTTCGCTGCGAAGCATGCCGATGCGCTCTTCGCCATTCAACCGCGTGCGGTTGATGCCGCTGCGCTCTATGCCGACATCAAGTCTCGCGCCAGCGACGCCGGCCGCGACCCCAACCACTGCGCTCTGCTGTTCGGGGCTCAGCCCGTGATCGGCCAAACCGACGCCCACGCACAGGAGCTGCTCGAGGAGCACAACGACTTGGTGCCGCTCGAGGCCGGGCTCGCCATTCTCTCAGCGCACCTCGACTTTGACCTCGCCACGCTCGACCCGAACGAGGCCATGGCCGATCGCACCGAACCCGAGCTGCAACGCATGCGCACCCGTTATCTGAACCCCGACGGATCATCGATGACGGTCGCCGAGGTAGCGAAGAAACATGGCCAGAGCGTGGGTATCCCCCAGTTCGCTGGCACGGTCGAGTCCGTGACCGATCAGATGCTGGCGTACGTCGACGAAGCGGGAGGCGACGGGTTCATGCTGTCGCCAATTCATAATCCGGGTTCGATCGAAGAGTTCGTCGACCACATCGTGCCCGAGCTGCAACGCCGCGGCCGGTTCCGCACCTCTTACTCAGGCACCACCGTCCGCGATCACTTGCGACAGGGCACCTGAGACAGAGCAGCTGAGACAGAGCAGCTGATATAGCGCAGTTGAGACAGACCAGCTGAGCCGTCAGCCGCCAAGGGGCGGGGTTCAGGGACAAGCGTTTGTGGGGCCACCAGCTGCTGCGAACGGCGTACCGGCGACATCTGCGAGTGTTGTCGTATCAGCTGCCGCTAGCCCGAGCTTGCGAAGCAGTTGCTCATAGACGCTCGCGGCATGCATGAACGACGCTTGCTGCATCGATGTTTGCCGAGATCGCAGTTGCATTGAGACTGCCGTCGCCCTCGAACATCACGTCATCGGGTTCACCAGCGACGATCGTGTCGACACCGACCGAGCCGCCATGTGCCAGGTGGATCGATGCCGCCGAACCGGCGAGGTTCACGACGACTTCGTATGCACGTGCGAGCTGCTGGACGCTGCGCAGCAACCCAGCCAGTGCGCCTTCCAGATCGGTGAGGGCGTTTTCGATCGATTCGAGTCCTGCAAACTTGGTCGATCCGATCGAGAGGTTGTCGCCGTAGACAATGTCGACGCCAAAGCCACCGTCGACGAAGTCGTTGCCGGCAGCGACCGAGCGATGATGAAGAGCGTCGGGCACGATGGCCACGAACGGCGACAGGAGTGTGCCGTTCATTAGCTGGAGGCTGTTCGTTGATCCGATGGCGTTGATCTGCGGGTCGAAAGCTCCGGTCGAGGTGCAGTCGTACTGACCAGGACGCAACACGGTCGACGGCAGAATCGTTGTTCCGAGGTATCCGAGGACAAAGCGAGACGGACCCGTCGAGTCGTCGCCGATGATTCGGTACCCGGTCAGCACCCTCGGCAAGTTGAAGCCAAGGAAGGCAGTGTTGGAGATCTCATCGCCGACCACCAGGTCGTCGCCGGCTCCACCGAACACGGCGTCGTCGCCGGCGCCGCCGAAGACAAAGTCGTTGCCGTCTTGTCCGTCGATGGTGTCTGCGCCCAGTCCACCGAACAGCGCATCATTGCCGTCGCCACCGGTGAGCACGTCGCGCTCGTCGGTGTCGTCCAGCGTGATCATCACCAGCATCGTGGCGCCGGTGCTGCTCGCTGGATTGACCGCAGCAGCAAACAGTAGGTCGGCGTTCAGCATGCGCTGAGCGAGCGCTGCATCGGGGTTGCGAAGCTGGGCTGGGCTGACCACAACGGAGTCGACGATGAAGCCGACCCGCTCGAGGTATACGTCGCGATGCCATGAGCCATCAGCATTGAGGACGGGTGCGCCGTCAGTGTCGAGTGCGCCGATTATCAGTCCGGCCCCGCCGAGTGAGACGTCGGCACCGGCGCCTCCGTCAAGCACATCGGCGCCAAGCTCACCAAAGATCGAGTCGTCGCCTGCTCCACCAGCGATGCGGTCGTTGCCTCGTTGTCCATGCAGTTGGTCACGGCCGCTTCCACCATTGATGAAGTCTGCAGCGCCCAAGAGATCCACGTCGTCGAGCCTCAGGACCGTGCGGATCACATCTGCGAACGGGGCTGCGTAGCGGCGCCATGCAGCATTGATTGGGTTCGCGTTGCGAGTGATGACAGCGTTGTCGCCGGCCACGACATCTGCGCCTGCCTGACCGTCGATCGTGTCACTGCCATCGATGCCGAAGGCAACGTTGTGGCCGCCGGTGATGTCGTCGTTGCCCGGCCCACCTCGGAGCACATCGTCGCCTTGCTGGCCAACGATCACATCGTCGTAGTCGCCGCCAAAGATGGCGAGTACGTCCATCATCTTGCCGTCCGGCGCAACGATGCCTGCTAGGTCAAGGATCGCCGAACCAGTTCCGTGAAGCTGGAGGGCATCGATTGCCTCGCCGTCGTCACCGACGATCAGATCGTCGCCGCCGCCGTCGTTGGCGCCCGTGTAGATCGACACCCACTGCTGGTTGACGGGAAGCGAGCGATCGATCTGGCCATGGTCGCCCAGCAGCAGGTCGCTGTTGCCACCGCCGTGGATCTCGTCGTGCGAACCGCCGCCGAACACGACGTCTGAGCCGGTGCCGGCACGAATCACGTCGTTGCCGCCCCACAGCGGGTCGGTTGACTGCGCCAGCTGGAAGTCGTTCGATCGCGCCCGGTCCTTGGTGAGGAACCAGACCACGCCGCTATCGCCGATCACGAGGTCGTCGTCGCCACCCGATTGGATGTAATCGTGGCGAAGCCCACCAATGATCACGTCGTTGCCGCCGCCGGTGCGGATGGTGTCGTCGCCACCGGTCTCGAAGAACATCGTGATGAGTTCGAGCAGGTTCCCGTCGTCATCGAACCACGCTTGGCCATAGTCGCCGAACACTGCATCTCGGCTGAAATCGCCGCTTTCGTCGGTGCCGGCATCGATCAGGTCGTTGCCGCGGCCGCCGATGACAAGGTCAGCACCGTTGCCGGTGAAGATCACGTCGTCGCCACCAAAGAGTGGATCGCTACTCACGACGAGCACCAGAACCCCAGCGGCGTTGAACCGGGCATAGCCGTTGTCGCCGACGACGACGTCTCGATCGTTGTTGGCTCCCGTGTTGATCGTGTCAGCTCCACTGCCACCAAATACGACATCGGTATCTCCGCCAGCGGTGATCACATCGCCGCCTCCGGTCTCGGGCGCCGTTGTGCCGATCTCACGCAGGACGCGGTAGCCGGATGCGGTGTCGAACTTCACAGTCGCGTTATCGCCGACGACCACGTCGGTCGACAAATCGTCTCTTGGGTCGGTTCCCGCATCGATGATGTCGACGCCAGAGCCGCCGGGCACCACGTCGGAACCGTTTGCTGCGAAGAGGTAGTCGGCGCCCCCGAACTGAGGGAACGTTGTTGCGACTTCCTGGAGAACCGGACGGCCGCTGGTTGTGTCGAAGAGACCCCACCCAATGTCGCCGACGAAGACATCATCGCCCACGTCGTCTGTTCCGACCCTGGTTGGAACGCCGTTTGGTCCAAAGATGTAGTTCACGAGGTCATCGCCGACACCGGCGATAACCACGTCATCGCCGTCGCCGACCAGGATCACATCGTTGCCACCGATGCTTGGCGCAGTCACGGCTACCGCCTTCAGCACGTTGGTCAGGCCTGTCACGGTGGCGACCAGGTCGAACATTGCGAACCCGTTGTCGCCGAGCACGTAGTCGGCCGAGTTGTCGGTGCCGGCATCGATCATGTCCGACCCTGATCCACCAAGCACGAGGTCAGAGCCATTCGCAGCAAAGATGAAGTCGTCGCCACCATGATCAGGATCGGTCGTGGCGACCAGCACCATGAGCGAAACACCGCTGGCTGTGTCGAATCGTGCAAACCCATTGTCGCCAACGATTACATCGTCGCCGGAATCCGCTCCGACCGTCGTAGGCGCCGCTCCGCTGACTCCGGGCAAGTAGTTCACGAAGTCTGCGCCCACACCGGCGATCACGACATCGTCGCCATCACCAACCAAGATCACATCAGCACCGCCAATAGCCGGGACTGTTGAACCGATCTCGGTGAGAAGGCTTGTCGCCGGCACCGTGGTCGTGTCGAACAGTGCGAAACCGTTATCGCCAACAACCACATCAGCACCGCCATCGGTGCCGGCATCGATTACATCAGCGCCACTGCCACCCAAGACAGTGTCGGAACCATCGGAGACGAAGATGAAGTCATCGCCGCCATGGAACGGATTGGTCGTGCGGATCTCGGACAGCACCAAGGCAGTGCCCGAGGTCGTGTCAAACAAGGCAAAGCCGTTGTCGCCGATAACGAAGTCGTCACCAGAATCGACACCGAACTGCGTCGGCGTCCCACCAGCTACAGGTAGGTAGTTGACGAGGTCTGCACCCACACCGGCGATCACGACATCGTCGCCGTCACCGACCAAGATCACATCGACACCGCCCGTACCGGGCACGGTCGAACGGATCTCGGTCATCAACGCCACGCCAGGAACCGTTGTTGTGTCGAACAATGCGAAACCGTTGTCGCCAACAACTACGTCAGCAGCCGTGTCCGTGCCAGCGTCGATCGTGTCAGCGCCACTGCCGCCCAGTACGACGTCGGGGCCGTTGCCCGTCAAGATCGAATCGTCGCCACCGTGACCAGGATCGGTTGTACGGATCTCGCTGATCACGCTGGTCGCTGGGACAGTGGTCGTGTCGAACTTGGCGAAACCGTTATCGCCAACAACTACGTCAGCACCGCCATCGGTGCCGGCATCGATCATGTCAGCACCCGAACCACCCAGCACAGTGTCCGAACCATCGGAGACGAAGATGAAGTCACCGTCGCCATGCTCAGGGTCGGTGGTGTGAATCTCCGACAACACCAAAGCAACGCCTGAGGTGGTGTCGAACAGAGCGAACCCGTTGTCGCCGATCACGAAGTCGTCACCAGAATCGACACCGAACTGCGTCGGGACGCCGCCAGGAATTACTGACGGAAGGTAGTTGACGAAGTCCGCGCC
>JBDNHG010000915.1:0-4857 GCA_041688925.1 Acidimicrobiales bacterium
TGGGCTCGCAGCGTTCCTCGTCGGACACGGCTTTTACGTTGCTGCGTTTGCCACCATGGACCTCGCCGCAATCGGCATCGTTGGCGGGTTCGCCGCGGCGGCTGCCGTGCTCGTCTATCTCGGCTGGCCGATCGTGCGCAGCGTCAGAGGCACCCCGTATGGCATGCCGGTGATGGCATATATGGCCGTGATTGTCGCAATGGTGGTCATGGCCACCGCTACGCACCGCTGGCCGATAGCTGCCGGAGGTGTGCTCTTTGCGGTATCTGATGGTCTGCTCGGGCGTGACCGGTTCGTTTCGCCGGCGCGGCAACGGCGGGTGCTTGTGCACATGTTGTACCACCTCGGCCAGATCGGTTTCGTTGTTGGATTGGCCTGGATCGCGTAGTACCTGCGCCGATCTTGATTGGACGATCAGGCCCCGCTTTGGTCTTGCCGGTGTGCGGGCGCCAGAATCGTGCAGTCACCAACAATCGAAGGGGTTCGTCATGGCCGAACAACAGGGTCGTCTCGAAGGCAAAGTTGCAGTCGTAACCGGCGCGGCAAGTGGAATTGGAGCGGCAACAGCCCAGCGGCTGGCTGCCGACGGAGCAAAGGTACTGCTGACCGACATTCAAGATGAGGTCGGCTTCGAGCTGGCAGCGTCGATCGGCGAACGGGCGGCATACCGGCACTGCAACGTCGTCTCAGAGAGCGACGTCGAGGCAGCAATAGCCGAGGCTGTCGAGCGCTGGGGAAGTCTCGACATCGTGCACAACAACGCCGGTTTCGCTGGCTACGGCGGGCCCATCGAGGGAACCAGTGCCACCGATTGGGCCTCGACACTCGACATATTGCTGACGAGCGTGTTCTATGGCACCAAATACGCTGCCAAAGCAATGCGGCCACAAGGCAGCGGCAGCATCATCAACACCGCGTCGGTATGTGGCCTGCACGCCGGCATCGGCAATCATGCGTACACGGTCGCCAAACACGGGGTGATCGGCCTGACACAGTCGACCGCACTCGAACTCGCCGAATACAACATTCGGGTCAACGCCGTATGCCCCGGATACATCGCGACAAGTCTGTCTGCGGGTCGCTCTCGGTCCGAGGTAGACGGCGGCGAGATGGAAGAACGCCTAGAGCGAGCACGGCAATGGGGCGACAAGTCGCAGCCGCTGGCGCGTATGGGCGAGCCCGAGGACATCGCCGCAGCCGTTGCCTGGCTCGCGTCTGACGACAGCGCATGGGTGACCGGTACCTCGCAACGGGTCGACGGAGGTCTGCTGACCGGCAAGGCGTGGCGCAAGCTGCCCAAGGCAATTACCGAAGATCGCCCGGTTCGCCTCTACGCGCCAGGCTCATACGAGTAACAACGTGCTGCCAGCTCACCGGTGCAGTGGCGCCGATGAGCTGGTCTGAAATCTGACGCAACCGCCGCTGTTATCGGCTTGGGTGTCATCTTGGCGACAGTCCCTGCCTGATTGGCAGAGGTGGTCTACGATTGTGCGCGATGTCACACTCCGCGTGACTCCGCGACTGGCATTGCTCTGCGATCAGGTCGCCCTTTTGCGGGGGATCCACCGAGCCCGTGCACATACAACCCAGAGGTAGAACCGTGCTCCAAGAATTTAAGGATTTCATCAACAAGGGCAGCGTCTTCGAAGCTGCTGTCGGCCTCGTCATGGCCCTGGCATTCGTGCCCGTAGTCAATTCGGTGATCGACGGCATTCTGATGCCAATCATCGCCGCAATTGTGGGCGAGCCGAACTTCAATACCATCACGATCGGTATCGGCCAGGCCGACATTCCGATCGGTAGCGTCATCACCCAGATCGTGTCCTTCGTTTCGGTTGCCGCCGTCGTCTTCTTGATGGTCGAGGCATACAACAAGATGAACCCACCAGAGCCAGCAGATGCTGGCCGAGCGAAACCGATCTGCTCATTCAAATTCGCGACCAGCTCGCCAAGTAATCGGCTGAGTGGTTCTGCGGTTAGCGCAGACTTGATCGCACCTCGGGGACGGCCTTCATTCCGTCCCCGTTGCGCGTCTAGGGTTGAGGCATACCTGGCAATCAGGCCGTCGAAACGGGGAGTCTAAGAAACACATGAGCGACGCAACTATTGAGGTGTACGAGACCGAGGACCGATTGTTTCCGCCATCGGCAGAGTTCGCCGCCGCCGCGTTGGTAAACGACCGGTCACTCTACGACGAGGCCGAGGTCGATCTCGAAGCCTTCTGGGCTCGCCAAGCCCGAGAACTGCTCAGCTGGGACCAAGACTTCGATCAAGTGCTCGAGTGGGAATTGCCATATGCCAAATGGTTCCTGGGCGGCAAGCTGAACGTCAGCTACAACTGCATCGATCGCCATGTCGAAGCGGGCAAGGGCGACAAGGTCGCCTATCACTGGGAGGGCGAACCGGGCGATACCCGCACGATCACCTATAGCGATCTGCTGTCTGAGGTCTCGAAGTTCGCGAACGTTCTCAAAGGTCTTGGTCTTGAGTCAGGAGACCGCATCGCCATCTATATGCCGATGATCCCTGAGCTGGCGATTGCCATGCTCGCCTGCACCCGCATCGGCGTGGTGCACTCGGTTATCTTCGGCGGCTTCTCGCCCGATGCCATCCTGGACCGTTGCGACGACGCCGACGCTCGGCTGATCATCACTGCCGACGCGGGCTACCGCCGCGGCGCTCCTTCGGCGCTCAAGGTCAATGTCGACGCGGCGCTCGATGCCGGCGCTGACACTGTCGAGAACGTCATCGTGGTGAATCGATGCGACACCGACGTGACCATGGTCGAGGGCCGTGATCACTGGTGGCACGACCTCATGGCCGACGCCAGCCCCGAGTGCCCGCCGGTTCCACTCGACAGCGAGCACTTGCTGTACCTGCTCTACACGTCGGGCACAACAGCCAAGCCCAAGGGCATCATGCACACGACCGGCGGCTACCTGACGCAGGTCGCGTTCACGCACAAATACATCTTCGACCTCAAACCCGACACCGACGTCTACTGGTGTGCTGCCGATATCGGCTGGGTGACCGGTCACAGCTACATCGTGTACGGCCCGTTGGCCAACGGCTGCACGTCGGTGTTCTACGAGGGCACGCCTGACACGCCCCGAGAGCAAGACCGCGACGCCGCCGATCGATCAACGTGGACCAAGGACAGGCTGTGGGACATCATCGAGCGTTACGGCGTGACCCAGCTATACACGGCGCCGACAGCGATCCGAACGTTCATGAAGTGGGGCACAAGCGAGCTCGAAAGCCACGACCTGACCTCGTTGCGTGTCCTCGGCACTGTTGGTGAGCCCATCAACCCCGAAGCATGGATGTGGTATCACGAACACGTCGGCGACAGCTCACGGCCCATCGTCGACACTTGGTGGCAGACCGAAACCGGTGGCCACATGATCACCCCAATGCCCGGCCTGACCGCAACCAAGCCAGGGTCTGCCTGCTCGACCATCCCCGGTGTCACCGCTGAGATGGTCGACGACGCCGGCAACGTTGTCGAGGAGGGCGGCGGCTATCTGACGATCTCCAAGCCATGGCCCGCGATGCTCCGCGGCATCTGGGGCGACCCCGATCGTTATCACGAGACGTACTGGTCGCGTTTCCCTGGTCGCTATTTCGCTGGCGACGGCGCCCGCCTCGACAGTGATGGCTATTTCTGGCTGCTCGGACGAGTCGACGATGTCATGAACGTGAGCGGACACCGCATCTCGACGGCCGAGATCGAATCGGGCCTCGTCGATCATCCAGCAGTCGCCGAAGCCGCCGTCGTGGGCGCCACCGATGACACGACCGGACAAGCGATTGTGGGTTACGTCATCTTGCGAGGTGGCATCGAGCCATCGCTCGAGCTATCAGAAGAAATTCGACAACACGTCGCCACAAAACTCGGAGCGATCGCCCGCCCCAAAGCGGTCTTCATCGTGCCTGACCTGCCAAAGACGCGATCTGGCAAGATCATGCGACGACTGTTGCGCGACGTTGCCGAGGGCCGCGACCTAGGCGACACGACAACACTCGCCGATGCATCGGTCGTCGACCAGATCCGCGCCGACGGAGAGAGCTAGGCAACGAACGTGTACGTCTGGTCGGGCCCTTTGCGGGGTCAGGCTTCGTAGTAGCCCGAGTGCAGATAGAGCGAGGGGACAGACTCTGAGCGGAACATGTCTATGTTGCGCTGGTCATCGTCGATGGCGAGCTGGGGTTCGTACCCTCGCTCGCGCAGCTCGCGCACCGACCGACGCTTGAACTCAGGAGATGAAATTGCGCCGTCACTGCGATGGCGCATGATCAAGATGTCCCACCGGTGGCCCTGAGCCCGCACCCAGTCGACAGTCATCTGGTGCAGGTTGTGCGGCCGAGCGGTCAACAGCACCACCGCTGTTTCCGGGTCGAATTGTTGGGTCAGTGCGACCGACCCGTCGACCGGTGAGTCGTCGAACGCGTTGGCAAAGAAGTTCTTCCAATCGCGTTTGTTGTTCTGCAGGAAGTGCTGGCGATGCCAGCCGTCGGAGATGACCCCATCGACATCGACAAGCACGCATGGGCCAGGTGGCACGGGGTCGGCTGACCATGTCCAGTTCTCTGGTGTATCCACGTCTCGACGCTAGCGAGTCGACCGAACGGCCACGCGGGCGTCTGCCGCCACGCGAGTGTCCGCCGCCACGCTTCAACTGGTTCAGCGCTGGGTCGCCTCAGGATGGGTCGACGTTGATGACGAGCCGTTCGAGGCCCCGAAGGTTGATGCGGCCGTTGAAGGCCGCCTCGGCGATTGTGGCGTGCGGGAAACGTTCGATGAACGAACCAATGGCAACCTGGCCTTCGAGTTTGGCGAGCGAGGCGCCCAGGCAA
>JBDNHG010000916.1:0-3330 GCA_041688925.1 Acidimicrobiales bacterium
AAAACGAGCCACAGAAGCTCGCCGAGATGATCGCCCTATGGTGGACAGAGGCCGAAAAATACCAGGTGCTGCCGCTCGATGACCGCTTCGCCGAACGGTTCGCCGAGAACGCCGAGCGTCACCGTGGCGAACGAACCAACTACACGTTCTGGCATGGCATGGGCCATGTACCGTCTGAGGTCGCACCCGACCTGCGCAGCCGCAGCTACACCATCGAGGCCCAAGTCGAGATCCCCGATAGCGGGGCCGAAGGCGTGATCGTGGCCCATGGTGACGCCACGTCGGGATACTCATTGTTCATGCGTGACGGTCGGCTTTGGCACGACCTGAACGTGGGCGGCCATCACCAACTCGTAGCGTCTGACCACCCGGTGCCGCCGGGGCCCGCGACGCTCGGGTTCCGCATGAGGCGCCAAGAAACGGGTGGCCCGACGCCGAGCGGCGTGGGAACACTGCTGATTGACGGCGAACCTGTCGGAAGCTTCGAAACCAACCGCATCTTCTGGCCGATGATTTCGTGGTCCGGTCTCGATATCGCACTCGATCGAGGCACCACCGTCAGTGACTATGACGGAAGCGGCCGCTTTCTGGGTCCGTTCAGGTTCACCGGCAAACTCATCAAGGTCAGCATCGACCTCGACGACGATCAAGAACTCGACCACACCGCCGAGGCACATATCGAACTGGCCCGCGACTAACCAGTCGGTACAGGGCGGGGAACGGCCACAGGCGAGGACCGCGACGGCAGCTAGCCGAAGGTGATGGACCCGACGATGCAGCGACCGACGATTTCGTCGTTGACGTCCGCGAAGCGCACGGTCAGGCCGAGGCGGTCAGCCTGACCGTCGACGACCACGACCTCAGGGAACAGCACGCCAATCATCGATTCGCCGTCGGCCCGAACAATGGTCAGTTCGCCGGTGATGCCGCTGTAGTCGATCGGTTCGTTTTCGGCTCCGGGCGTTGAGTTGATCGAACCCGAGTACCACCCATAGTCATAACTCACTTCGATGTTGTTGCCACCGGCCCAAACACCGACCTCTGAGTCGATGGGTTGCACGTCTGCCTCGGTGAAATCGACAGGTACCGAGAAGCTGAACGCGCTGGCCTCGACTCGCTTCCACTCGGTGCGCGGGCAGTTGGTTTCAGCGACTTCGGCTCCGTGCCATGTGCCGGTATCTTCGGGCGTTTCAGCACCGGGCAATGGCTCGGCGCCGTCGCCAATTCCACCATCGGGCTCAACCGGAATCGGGCCACCATCGTCTCCATTGGAATCGCCTGCACCGGGCAACGGCTCAGCGCCGTCGCCAATTCCGCCATCGGGCTCAACCGGGATCGGTTCGCCGGCGCTATCCCCGCTAGCATCGCCTTCGGTGTCCGGCTGCGATTGAGCGTCGCTGTCATCGGCAACAGCTAGGTCAGTTGTGCCGTCACTGCCGCACGCTGACGCGATGAGAGCAAGGGCGCAAAGAAGCACTATGAGGGGGGATGTTCGGGGCACCGGGAAACCTCCTGGTTTGACGTCGGCGATAGTACGACGTCTGAGCGGGCTGCTTTGGTTCCCGATTTGATCGATTTCTTCGAGACCGGCCTCCCTATCGGCGATTCTCTGACCACGTGGCGCCTGTATCTGGCGATCGATCTGCTGCGTCATCACAACCGGTCCATTGCCGAGGTCGCATCGCAGGCGCGATACCAACCTGAGGCGGCGGCATTCAGCCCCGCATTCAAACAGGTGATGGGGAACCCCCCGAGTGCGCCACGCTCTTTGGCGCCGCTCTGATGTTTGGCGCCGCTCTGACGTGTGGCACCAATACCGTGCCCTTGTGGGATTCGACCCGTCACGTAAACATCAGCGCACCAACTTCGATTACTTCTTCGTCGCCGGTGCAATCATCGTGTGTGTACTGCTCGTGCTGTGGGCGTTTCTCGGCTAACCAATAGCGACGTCCCCCGGGGACGTCCCTATTGGAAGCGCGGCGATGTCACACCCGTAACGTACTGTCGCTGCCATGGTGATGAACGAATCGAAGGCGGCGGCCCACAAGCTCGGCGAGGCTGGTGAAGAGGCGGCAGCCTCCTGGTATCGCAAGGCCGGCTATTCGATCGTCGCTCGGAACTGGCGTTGTTTCGAGGGCGAACTCGACATCATCGCGCACAAGGGGCGCACCACTGTTGTGTGCGAGGTCAAAACGCGGTCATCAAGTCGATTCATGGATCCGGCGCTGGCAGTGAGCCGGTCGAAACAGGCCAAGGTCCGCACGGCTGCCTATCGATGGCTGAACGAACACAACAGCTCGGGACGCGTCAGATTCGACGTGGCCCTGGTTGTCGGTGGACGACTGCAGATTCTCGAGGGAGCGTTTTGAACGCTCGCCTCAGAAGTCGCGGAGTTCTTTGACCTTGGCCGACTTGCCGATGCGATCGCGCAAGTAGAAGAGCTTGGCTCGGCGCACATCGCCGCGAGTCACACGCTCGATCTTCTCGACGATCGGCGTGTGCACAGGGAAGGTGCGCTCGACGCCGACGCCGAAGCTGACCTTGCGAACAGTGAAGGTCTCATGCAGGCCAGCGCCGCGGCGCTTGATAACAACACCTTCGAAGACCTGGATGCGCTCCTTGTTGCCCTCGACCACGCGGGCATGCACTTTGAGCGTGTCACCCGGACCAAAGTCGGGGATGTCGTCGCGAAGGCTCGCCTTATCGATGAAGTCGGTGGGCTGCATAACAATCTCCGGAGAAACAGGCCGGGGAAACCCGGCACTACAGCCAATCACCCTATCGGCCCTCCCTGGTATTCGGCCCCAAGGCAGCAAATTAGGACTCTCGGGGAACGCAGCGGACGGGCAACACACCTCTCACAGCGTTCCTCCGGGTCAAGCGGTTCCGGAGCTTGGCCCTCTACCCATCCACCCACCCGTGAGAACGCAGCGGACGGGCAACACACCTCTCACAGCGTTCCTCCGGGTCAAGCGGTTCCGGAGCTTCGAGCCACCAGCAGCGCACTGCAGCTCAGAGATCGAACTCGTCGAGCAGTTTTTGGTCGGCGTCAGAGATGCCGCCGCGGGCCTCTATCAGGTCGGGGCGGCGGTCGATTGTGCGGGCCAACGCTTGGGCACGACGCCACCGGTCGACCTTGCCGTGGTCCCCGCTGCGCAGCACCGCCGGCACGTCGCTGCCACGGAACAGGGCCGGTCGGGTGTATTGCGGGTATTCGAGCAGGCCGGTCATGAATGACTCGTCGCCGGCTGACTCGTCGTTGCCCATGACGCCAGGAATGAGTCTGGCTACAGCTTCGATGATCACCAGTGCGGCAACCTCGCCTCCGGC
>JBDNHG010000917.1:0-3148 GCA_041688925.1 Acidimicrobiales bacterium
ACGGAACCGACGCCGAACAGCTCGCCGCGGGCGCAACGAAAAATGAGAACCACGAATCGTGGTCACAATGGGCCAAACATCTCGATCGCTATTTGTGCGAACTCGAGCGACTGCTGTGGCCAGATCTCATCATTCTGGGCGGCGGAATCAGCGAGTCATACGAAGACTTTGCCGACCGATTACATTGTCGCACGGCCATCGTTGCGGCCACGCTGGGCAACGACGCCGGAATCATCGGCGCCGCGATCTGGGCCGCAGACGCGAGCCGCAGCCATGATCAACAGGGCTGATCGACCGCTCTGATCAACCACAGCGTTGACCGACCACGGTGCTGCCAACCACGGCGGATGCCGCGGTCACGCCTGGGTCGTGCGCAGATGAACTGCACCAGTAGCGACGGTGTGGCCGTCCTTGTCGGCGAGGTCGAACTCGGCCATGTCGTCGGGATTGGTGACCCGCACCATGTAGCGATGCAGCCCGGTCGGGGTGCTCATGAATGTGTGCGAACCAGCAGTGAGCACAAACGGCGCCGAGTAGTCCACGATCAGGTCGCGCCCGGCCGGCATCGAGTCGAACGAGAGGTCGACGCGCCATACCCAGGCGGGCGGTGTCGTTGCCGCTGCAAGGGTTGCAACGACTATCTCGAGCTGTTCGATTGGTCGACTGCGCGCTTCGTACGTCGCAAGTTTGATGAACTCGGCGTGGGCCCACGCGAGCGGCATGGCTGACCCGGTTGGATGGCCCGGCGTCAGAAACCGCTCGTCGATCGCTGCTGCGTCCCACACCTGTTCCGGCAGCAGGTTCCCCGCGCCGGTCATTGCCATCATCGAGTCGAGGTACCGCTCATAGGGTTCGCCGGCCTGAGCAGCGTAGTGCCCTCGCTCGCCGGCCAATAGCGGCCAGGGTCGACCAACGCCGGTTCCGTCGAACGGTTGGCCGTCGTCATGTTCGCCGTACCCGTCGCCGTTGTAGCGCCGGTAGGCCACGCCCGTCGGAAGCTGGACGGCGAGCAATTCGTCGATGAGCTTCACCGTGTTGATGATGCGAGGATCGTGCGGATCGCGCAGTCCAAATCGAACCAGCGCAAGAAAATCACACGAGATGAGCGACTCGAGTTCGATGGCGCCATCTGCTCGGTTGCGCACATCAACGCGGCCACGTGCATCGAGCGTGTCGATGCATCCGAGGCGCACGAAATAGCCGTCGATTTCGCGGTCTTCACACAGCGGACCATCGACGGAATAGAGCCAGTCTTCGATGCGGTCGTTCCAGTACCGCGCCACAAGCAACACATAATCGGCATCGGCTTTGTCTAACCAGGGTCGCGCCGCAATCAGCGCCGCAACGATTGTGGCGAGCGTGAACGGATTGGTGCCGGCATTCTCTTCCCACCGGTCTTGAGGGCTCGACGGGCCGTGGTCGACCAGGAAGCTCACAGCGCTGCGCACCATCGCGGTGACGGCAGGGTTTGGCTCACCATCGTCGAGCGCTGCGGCAAGCAGAATCGGCAACGCGACCTCGTCGAGTTGCACGCCGCTCCAAAATGGTCGGCCGTCGGGATAGGCGTTCTGCGTCCAGTGACCATCGGGTTGTTGAGCAGCGACGAGCCACGACAAGGTTCGCCGTGCCGATGAGCTATCGCCCATTGCCAACCGGGCGAAGGCCACCTCGACGCAATCGCGCGCCCACACCAGGTGATACCCACCCAGATCGGAACGGCCGTTACCCCAGGGAATCGACAGGCTGGCCACGCCGGCGCCGGGATAGGTGCGGTCCTCATGGCATGCAAGAACTGCGGCCGAATGCTGGGCGAGGTCCCGCCACCTGGCGTCGATATCAGCGCCTTCGCTGCAACGCGATGCAAACCGACGCCAGCCGGCCAGGAATCTTCCGTGAACAGCATCTGGGCCATCTGCCAGGCTCGACCGTGCCAGGATCGACGCTCCTTGCCGCGTAGTGGCCAGCCCCAGAGCAAGTGTGCCGGTCGCCGCCAACAGCTTGCCGGTCAAGGCAACGTTGCCAGCGCCCGCATGGTCGAACTCCCAGGTCATCGCACCGTGTTCGTTTATGTCCTGCCAGCCATCAGACGAGCCGACGTAGCCGGCCGAGGCCATGGCGAATCCAGTCGATGACACCAGGCATAACGCAACATCGGCCCCGTCGGCCGACGCGAACAGCTGATTCTGTGACACCCAGGCGGTGTTCGTATACGAGCCGGCGCCCAGGTGCGGGGCCACGAGCACATAAACCGCGTCGGCTTCGCCCTCGAGCACATAAGACACGAGCACGACATCACGATCGGGGTCGATGCTCCACGTCAAACTCAGTGTCCAACCGTCGCCGTGGTGGATCGTGGTCGGCGCCAGTACGGCGGGCGACTCGGTCACCAGCTCGTAACCGGGGCGACGTTTCACCTCCGTCCACATGTCGCCGTGCGCAACGATGAAGCCGATGTCGCGCACCTGGGGTTGACCCGTCGAGGGCCAGTAGACCTCGTTTCCGATGCCGTGCCCGATGGTCAGCCAAATCTGACTGGCACCGTCGAGAGCGGTGGTCACAATGTCTTTCTGGCTCGACGTCCAGGTCGCCGCCATGCCGGGTGAGCCAAAGGCCTCGTTCATCCCCCAAGTGTTCAGGGTTGCAGCGCCGCCGTCATGACACGATCACGCCACAACGACAGCATTGTTGCGCGGTGCATCAGCACCGATCTGGCTGGCAGCATTGCTGTACATGGGCACGACAAGTCGAGGAGCCTGTTTCCCCTCGAGGAAAGGTGACACATGATCACGATCAAGCATCGCAGTGGTGACCAAACAACGAGGGTGACCTTCAGCCTGGACCATCCCGGACCGGTATCGGTCATTGGAGACTTCAATCGATGGGACCCCTATGAGTGTCCATTGAAGAAACGTTCGAACGGGCTGCGATCCGTGACGGTCGAAGTACCACTAGGGACAGAAATGCGCTTCCGCTATCTGGCCGACGGTGGTGCGTTCTTTGACGACGCTGACGCGGAATGGGTCGAACCGAACGGCTACGGCGGCACACACGGCGTCATCGTCGCCGCGATTCCACCAACATGAATAGCGCCAGACCCACGGTTCTATTCGTCACCGCAGAATGCGAACCCATCGCCAAGGTGGGCGGG
>JBDNHG010000918.1:0-5410 GCA_041688925.1 Acidimicrobiales bacterium
ATCGCAGCGACCGCCCGCGACGAAGACGTCGATCTGGTCGGCCTTTCGGTGCTGTCAGGCAGCCATGTCGAGCTCGTGCCGGCAGTTCTTGCGGCACTCGAAGCTGTCGGCGTGAGCGTGCCAGTGATCGTCGGCGGCATCATCCCGGCCGCCGACCACGACGCGTTGCGAGCCGCCGGCGTCAGCCGGGTATATACGCCCAGCAACTACGAGATTGGTTCCATGATGCGCGAAATGAGCGAACTAGCCCTCGCCGCCCGCACCTAGTGCTGTAGCCGGTAGCGATGGGTGGAACCTTGGTGGGTTTCAGCTCGGCGCTACGGCGAGTGTGACGACCTCGGTGTAACCAGCGTCGTTGATGAGCACCGTCTGAATCGTGAACGAGGTGTCGCCCGAAGTCGAAGCGGGGAACGAGATCTGACGATTGCTGTGCAGCGGTCCGCGGTAGATCAGACCACCACTGCTCACCGTCACCTCGCCATCACCGACGAACACCGACAGCAAGATCGGGAATCGAAGCGTCACGATTCCGTTGGATTCGCTGACGGTGATCGGCCCGAGCCACGTTGGACCGACGATCACGGCAGGAGTGGGCGGGATTCGCAAAACCCGGGGTGCAGACGGTGCCACCGCGGTGGCGACGACGGTGGCGGTTGGCGGTACGGCAGTTGCGGTTGGTGGCACAGCGGTTGCGGTTGGGGGCACAGCGGTGGCGGTTGGCGTTGGCGTGTTACACGGATCGATGACGAAGCCAACGCCCTGCTCGGAACAGCACGGTTCGACGTTGAGCACACCGAAGTTCTGGCAGCCATCCCCTCCGACTGAGTTGGCTGATGACACAAAACTGGGATTGATCATCAGTGCGCCCGCGAGGACCAGCACCAAGACTGGGCCGATGATGCGAATGTCGTTCCACTTTATCTTGCGCGTGGGCGCCCCTGTCTCATCGTTTACTTGGTTCGCCACTTGAGTTCCTCCGTGTTGGAACATCTATCTCTGCTTGGAAACGGTCTGGTTGAACCGTTGCTGAGATCGGCCATCGGCCGCCCGCTCAGTTGCATCGGCATTGAGTCGAAGTACGCGAAAAGCTATCATCCCACTGGATGGTGAGCAATGTGAGAACCTCAATGCTTGCCGAGCCCACCACGCGTCGGTTTCTTGTCTCACGTTGGGCCGATGGCTGGCTGGTCGGGGGCATCGGTGTCGCGGTATGGATTCTCTTTTCGATGCCGTCGTGGGGTGGTCCCTCATTCACCTCCGAGGTGTCAGGGCCCCTCTACTGGATCTTGATTGCGATCTCGGGCACCCACTTCGGGGTGTCGTATCACCTGGCCTATGGACAAGGCCGAGATGTGGTTCGGCGTCGATGGCCGGCGTTGGTTGCGACCCCGGCGGTGCTGGCGTTGTTGTCGTTTGCATTTCTGGTCGCAGCGATTGTGGGGTCAGACCGCGTGGCCGACGAGGGTGTTCGGCTGCTGCTGGCCATGGTCTTTACGTTGACCAGTTGGCACTACATCAAGCAGGTGTATGGCGTGGCTCGTGTCGGGGCCTCCTTGCAAGGGCTTTCGATCGATCGCTCAACGGTTCTTGTGCTGCGCTACGGGTTGTATCCGCTCTGGCTTGTTCAGGCGGTAGCCATCTGGGGCGGCGACGGCGGTGCATCGTTCAACGGATTCGCCGCAAGTTATGACCTGCTGCCAACCTGGATCGAACCAATCTTCACCGTGTGCAGCTACGGCGCCGCGGTCTTGCTTGTGGGCGCCTTCTTGCATCTCTGTGCGACCTGGCGTCGGCTGCCTCCCGCATCGGTGTGGACCCCATACGCGGTGGGGTTCCTCTGGTTCTTGTTCCCGCCGAGTTATGTGAGCGCCGCCTTGGTGTTTGGCGCACTGCACGCGCTGCAGTATCTGGCGTGTGCACATCGGGCCGAGGTCGAGTGGGGCGTTGAGCGTGGTGCAACTGCGTCTACTTGGTGGTGGTCGTGCGTATTCGGCGGAGCCCTCGCGACCGGGATGTTGCTCGTGTATTGGCTTCCGCAATGGTTGACCAATGTCGCCGGAACATCGGCTGTCGGGCTGGCGCCGGTTGCGATGTTGTTCGCATTTTTCAACCTCCATCATTACGCGGTAGACGCGTCGATCTGGCGATTCGGTGGCGATCATGTGCGACGCATCGTGCACGGGCCCGACATCTGAGGCCGGGGCGGGTTTGAAGGTGGCGGGGGGAGTGTGTGGCCGTAGTCAGTGTGTGGCCGTAGTCACGCTGGGAGCGACATTGGCGGAAGTCCGCCGAATTCCGGTCGAGAAGCGAGCTATCTGCGAAAGCCGAGGCGATAGGTCGGGAATAGCACCTCTGCTGACGAGGTTGTAAGCCCGTAACTCAACCGCTCTTCAGTGAGGTTCTCGTGTCCACGATCAGCACCACAACGCTTCCGCTATTACCCATTCCAAACGGGGTCTTCTTCCCCGAGATGGTCGTCACCGTCGCCGCGCACAGCCCGGGCGCCCAAGCCGCATTTGCCGCAGCCGCCGCGGCCGACGGCAATGAACTCGTTGCCGTTCCGCAGTCTGGCGGCGACTATTCGCCGATCGGCATCATTGTTCGCATTGAACAACAAGGCCAGCTTCCCGATGGCGGCGAAGGTGCCGTCTTGCGTGGTCTGCGCCGGGTGCGCATCGGCCAAGGCGAAACCAGCACCGATGGCGTGCTGCACGTCACGGTCACCGAGATCGACGAAGCCGAACCAACTGCGGAAGCCAAGGCGTTGGCCATCGAATACCGCGGCACCGCGATGGAGCTGCTGCGCCTTGTCGGCGGAAGCCGCCTTGTCGGCATGCTCGACGGAATCCACGAGCCAGGAGCCCTGGCCGACACCCTCGGCATGTGGCCCGATCTCGGCGACGATCGCCGGCGCGAACTCTTCGAGACGCTCGACGTGACCGAACGCATCACCAAGGCACTCGCCTGGGTCAAGGAGGCATTGGCAGAAGCCAGCGTCAACCATGACATTGGCTCGACCGTCCAACAAGGCTTTGAAAAGGATCAACGCGAAGCAATTCTGCGCCGCCAGATGGCGTCGATTCGTGAAGAACTCGGCGAGACCGACGACGACGAAATCGAGGGCTACCGCGCTCGCATCGCCGATGGCGAACTCCCCGAGGCCGTCGCCAAGGCGGCCGAGAAGGAGCTCGACAAGCTCGAAAAGATGAGCGACCAGTCGATGGAGTCCGGCTGGATCCGCACCTGGCTCGAAACCGTATTCGAGCTTCCCTGGGGCGAACGCAGCCAAGACAAGCTCGATCTCGACGCCGCTCAGGCTCAGCTCGATACCGATCACACCGGGCTCGACAAGGTCAAGGAACGCATCATTGAATTCCTTGCGGTGCGCAAGCTTCGGGCCGATCGCGGGGTCGACGCGATTGGTGTCGATGAGGCTGGTGTCGATGAGGCTGGGTCCAGTGGCAGGGCCAAGGCCGAAGGCACGATCTTGGCACTGGTCGGACCTCCTGGTGTGGGCAAGACCAGCCTGGGTGAGTCCATCGCCGAGACCATGGGCCGCAAGTTCGTGCGCATGTCGCTTGGCGGCATCCGCGACGAGGCCGAGATCCGAGGACACCGCCGCACCTATGTCGGCGCCCGCCCCGGTCGTCTCGTGCGGGCCCTGACCGACGCCGGAACCATGAACCCCGTCATCTTGCTCGACGAGATCGACAAGGTCGGAAACGATTGGCGTGGCGACCCGTCGTCGGCGTTGCTCGAAGTGCTCGACCCGGCGCAGAACTCGACATTCCGCGACCACTACCTCGAGACCGAACTCGACCTGAGCGAGGTCGTGTTTATCGCCACCGCAAACGTGCTCGACACAATTCCGGCACCACTGCTCGACCGCATGGAAATCATCCACCTCGAGGGGTACACCGAAGACGAGAAGGTCGCGATCGCTCGTGACCATCTGCTGCCTCGTTTGCATGAGCGCAATGGCGTCACGGCCGACGAAGTCGTTATCACCGACGAGATCGTGCGCACCGTCGTGGGCGACTTCACTCGCGAGGCCGGCGTGCGTCGACTCGAGCAACGACTCGATCGGCTCGTTCGCCGCGGCGTCAGCCAACTCGTACGCAATCCCGACATCGACGTGATCACCATCACCGACGATGACCTTCGTCCGGCACTCGGTCGCACCGCTGGTCGCGATCTTCCCGCCGAACGCATCGTCAACCCTGGCATTGCCACCGGCCTGGCTGTCACCGGCGCAGGCGGCGACGTTTTGTTCGTCGAAGTGTCGGCAAGCGAAGGCGAACCCGGGCTCACGCTCACCGGCCAACTCGGCGATGTGATGAAAGAGAGCTCGAGTATTGCTCTAACCTATTCTCGACATTTACTTCAGGAGATTGATTCATGCAATAGTTTTTTTGACGACAACCAGATACATTTGCATGTGCCAGAAGGGTCGACACCCAAAGACGGTCCTTCAGCTGGAGTTACTATGGTGACTGCGCTTATGTCCTTAGCCACGAATACTAGTGTGAAAGCCAATTTGGCAATGACTGGAGAAATTGGTCTGACTGGAATGGTTCTCCCAATAGGTGGAGTGAAGGAAAAGGTGATTGCTGCCAGACGATCCGGTGTCACTACCATTGTTTTGCCTGATGGAAATCGCAAAGATGCGGATGAACTGCCTCAATATCTGAAAGACGGCTTAGACATACATTTTGCCAAAACCTACGAAGATGTGTACAAAGTTGCATTCGAGAAAAATTAAATATATTATTTTGAATGGAAACCTGCGATGATATTTTCAAAATGCTTTTCATTTGCTGTATGCCACTGATCCAAGCTTATTGGGAGGGGTGGCAGTGATGGCAATACATCCACAGGAATTCCCTTCCTGGTAACATACTCTGCGTTTCCCAAGCTTGTTGTGTGGTTTATGAAAATAATTCTTTGCACATCATATCCTCTCCTTCCAAGACACTCTAATGCGGTAAGAGTTGTAGAAATACCACCCAATTTTGAATCACCTACAAGTACCGTAGGGTATTTCATTTGCTGGTACATATCTGCCTGTGGTGTGCCTGATGCACCAGGTGATAAAACACCACCGGCGGTTTCAATCAAACAACAAGATTCAGGGTCTAATGCACTGTTAATGGCATTACATGTCTCCTCATCTGATGGGGGGTAGTTTCCAGCAGCAGCAATATGAGGAGATACAGGTTCGTCCCACGCGAAGAGAGTCTTGGTTGCCACTTGTCCTTTGCATGCTTCCAAAACGGTTCTAGAATCGCAGTGCCCTAAGGCTGCTCCTGTTTGTAAAGGCTTTATATAAAGTACACGGCCATCGGTTACCTTAGATAGAGCGCGCATGAGACCAGCACTGACAACCGTTTTACCGACATCTGTATTGCAA
>JBDNHG010000919.1:0-1718 GCA_041688925.1 Acidimicrobiales bacterium
ACCCGCGATATTTCGCTCGCTGGGCGGATCCTGTCCGGCTTCGGCGATTGGTTGACGCCCGAACAACAGGTGCCCGACGCCCTGACCGAGTTGGGCGAGTTGGCCAAGACACCCGAAGCGAACATCATAAAACTTCCGAACGTCAGCGCATCGGTGCCGCAGCTCAAAGCAGCTGTCGCCGAGCTGCAAGCGCAAGGATACGCCTTGCCCGACTTTCCCGATGAGCCCCAGACCGACGACGAGCGTTCGGTCCGTTCTCGCTACGACAAGGTCATGGGAAGCGCCGTGAACCCGGTGTTGCGCGAAGGCAATTCAGATCGTCGAGCACCAGCGGCCGTCAAAAAGTACGCGCAGGCCAATCCCCATTCGATGGGGCCATGGTCGGCCGACTCGAAGAGCCATGTGTCGACGATGGGTGCGGGTGACTTCCAACACAACGAGCAGGCAGCGACGGTCGACACAGCCGGCACGGCCCGCATCGAGTTCGTTGGCCCCAACGGCACCGAGGTGCTCAAGGAAGTTCCGCTTCTCGCCGGCGAGATCATCGATGGCACCTACATGTCAAAGGCTGCGCTCGACGCATTCCTCGACGCCGAAATCGCCGATGCTCTTGACAGCGGCGTGTTGTTCTCGCTGCACATGAAGGCAACGATGATGAAGGTCTCCGATCCGATTATCTTCGGACATGGCGTCCGTGCCTACTTCCGCGACGTCTTCGCCGAATACGGCGATGCGCTCGACTCGGTCGATGCCGATCCCAACAACGGCCTCGGCAATGTGCTGTCCGCCATTCAAGAACTCGACAGCGGCGTGCGCGCCGAAATCGAAACCGCAATCAATGCTGACTATGACCGTGGACCTTCGCTGGCAATGGTCGACAGCGACAAGGGAATCACCAATCTGCATGTGCCGAGCGATGTGATCATCGATGCCTCGATGCCGGCCATGATCCGCACCTCGGGCAAAATGTGGAATCGCGACGGCGAGTTGCAAGACACCAAGGCCGTCATTCCCGACAGCAGCTACGCCGGTCTGTACTCGGCAACCTTCGATCATTGCAAGGCGAATGGCGCGTTTGATCCGACCACGATGGGCACCGTGCCCAACGTCGGGTTGATGGCACAAAAGGCCGAAGAATACGGATCTCACGACAAGACCTTCGAGATCGCCCAGGCCGGCACGGTGCAGATCGTCGCTGCCGACGGAACCGTGTTGACCTCACACCAGGTCGAAGCTGGCGATATTTGGCGAGGGTGCCAAGCCAAGGATCTTCCAATTCAGGATTGGGTCAAGCTGGCGGTCGGGCGTGCTCGGGCCACTGGCTGGCCCACGGTGTTCTGGCTCGACAAGCAGCGTGCCCATGATGCCCATGTTCTCGCCAAGGTCGAGCGGTATCTGGGCGACCATGACACCGATGGCCTCGACATCAAAATCATGAATGTCGCCGATGCTGCGGCGTACACCCTTGATCGAGCGCGTGCTGGCGAGAACACCGTCTCGGTGACGGGCAACGTTTTGCGTGACTATCTCACCGATCTCTTTCCGATTCTCGAACTGGGAACCAGCGCCAAGATGTTGTCGATCGTGCCACTCATGAACGGCGGTGGCCTCTTCGAGACCGGCGCAGGTGGGTCGGCCCCGAAACACGTGCAGCAATTTCTGCAAGAGAACCATCTGCGATGGGACTCACTCGGCGAGTTCCTGGCGCTGTCGGCTTC
>JBDNHG010000920.1:0-3092 GCA_041688925.1 Acidimicrobiales bacterium
CGCTCGAGCGAGCACGGTCATCAGCTCGACGCTTGCCTCGAAGAACCGAGCGAGCCGAGTCGCTGCATCGTCGATGATGAGTCGTCGCCGCAGGTCCTTTTTCTGGGTGGCGATACCGACCGGGCAGTTGTTGGTGTGGCAGGCGCGCATGCCGATGCAGCCGATCGCTTGCATTGCAGAGTTGGCGACGGCGATGGCGTCGGCTCCGAGAGCAAGTGCCTTCGCAAAGTCGGCGTGGGTGCGCAGGCCGCCCGTGATCACGAGTGTGACATCGCCTCGGTCCGAGGTGTTGAGATGGCGGCGGGCTCGTGCCAGCGCGGCAATGGTGGGAACCGAGATGTGGTCGCGAAAGATCGTCGGTGCCGCACCGGTGCCGCCACCTCGTCCGTCGAGAATGATGTAGTCGACGCCGATCTCAAGTGCCGCATCGATGTCGGCTTCGATGTGTTGCGCCGACAGCTTGGCGCCGATCGGGATACCACCGCCGGTCTCGCGGACCGCTGCGGCAACCTCTTGGTAGTCGGCGATTGTGATCAGGTCGGGGAATGTCGCCGGCGATATGGCGTCTTGTCCCTCTTCGAGGTTGCGCACCTCGGCGATACGACCGGTGACCTTGTGGCCAGGTAGATGCCCGCCGGTACCGGTCTTTGCACCCTGACCGAATTTGAAGTGAAAAGCCTGCACCTTGGCGACCTTGGCGAGGTCCCAACCAAACCGGCCCGATGCGAGTTCGTAGAAGTAGCGGCTGTTCGCGGCCTGCTCTTCAGGCAACATGCCACCCTCGCCAGAACAGATGCCGGTGCCGGCGAGTTCGGCCCCTTTGGCAAGCGACACCTTGGCTTCTTCGGACAACGCGCCGAAGCTCATGTCTGACACGAACAGCGGTATCTCGAGCTTCAGCGGCGTGGCAGCAGCTGCCCCGATCGTGACGTCGGTCGAGACCGGCACATCGTCGAGCAGCGGTCGTTTCGCCAGCTGTGCGGTAACGATCTGGATGTTGTCCCACATCGGCAGCTGGTCGCGGGGAACCCCCATCGCTGCGACCGGACCATGATGGCCGAGTTTGCTCAATCCCTCGGTGGCGAGCTTGCGGATGAGCGAAACGTGCGGCTCTTCTGGGGCACCATGGTGGTCTTGGTAGGCGCCCTGGTAGCTGTCGCGGTCATAGGGCTGCGGATTGCCACGTTCCCACGCTTCGATCTCGTCGCGGTCGACAACGATCGCGTCGTCTTCGACCCAGGACGAGAACACCCGCAGTTGTTCAGAGTTGTTGTAGGCCGAGATGCCGGTGGTGATGCGGTAGTCCCAACCGTGCACACCACAAATCAGGTTGTCGCCGACGACAGATCCGTCGGCCATGAGCGCGCCCCGGTGCAGGCATCGGCCATACAGAACGGTGACATCGTCGTCGCGACGCACGATCACGAGATCGACATTGCCAACCAGCGCTGCGACCGGCGACCGGTCAGCGACATCATGAAGATTGGCGATGGTGACAGGGTCCGTTGGGCTCATCGAGCAATCAGATCTCGGATCGAACCAAAAAACGATGCGGCGATGTCGGCCGGATCGCCGGGTGGGAAGTCGGCAAGCTTGAGCACGGCACCGGTGAAGGACGGGGCGTTCCAGGTCGGGTCGGTCTTGTCGATGTCGATGCGGTCAGGCCACCACACGCTCACATACAAATAGGGCTCGGCGATTGGGTCATCGCCGGGCGATGCGCCGTAGCTGCCGCGGTGATCTTCGTCGCCGATCTCGATGGCCGGATCGAAATGGCCGGGCCAGAGTTGGGGGCGACTGGCGTCGATCGAGGCATCATCGGCTCGCACCTGCTCGAGCGCAGCGAACGCCATGCCATACCAGTTGCCGAGGAAGTCGGCAGCTGCTGCATCGATTGCAAGCTCAGCATCGACGTCGCCGACCGGGGGAGAGTCGCCTTCGGCGGCGGTTTCGGTGTCGATGCTCGTGTCGAGGAAGTCGGCGGCGGCCCGCAAGGTGGTGATCGCCGTGTGGCGCACCTGCCCGGCTCGTTGATCGACAAGCTGGGTGCCCTCAACCCGCACCTGTCGGTTGTCACCAAAGAATGGGGTTCCGAAACCGCCGAGTGTCCACCGAAGGCCGAACTTGCCGTTTGCCTGGTGACGCACGGGCGCAATCACGTAGGCGGCCAGTCGGTGCAGCGCCAATCGTGTGGCCACGAGCGAGTCGGGAGACGTGTTGAGCGACCGAGCGCCGCCGAGCCAGCGACCCGTTACCCATGTGGCATCGTCGGGATGGTCGTCGAGCCAGGTTGTCCAGCTGGTCGTGTCGTTGCGGTGGATTCCGGCGGGCAGCACTGCGGGAACGCCGTTGGGTGCCACGGGATCGTCGGCGAACCATTCGCCGTCGTCGATGGCCGGGGGAGATGGCTCGAGGACATGCGCGATGAGGCCATGGCCGACGAGGTCGGTCGCCTCGCGGCGTGCATCGCGAATAGACGGAGGGTTGGATGTCATGATGCAAGCCTCGCATACGACCCGGTCACGTGACGAGTCAGCCATGGGGCAGTGCTCCACAGATTCGCAAATTGAGGAACAGCAATGGTCGTCGCCGGGTTTCTGATCGCATGAAGACTGAGAACGCCATCTTCGCTGGGTCCGACGGGCAGGAACTCGCAGCGAAACTCGACTTGCCACCCGGCCCGACTCGGGCTGTTGCGCTATTTGCGCACTGCTTTTCGTGTGGCAAGGATCTCAAATCGGTGCGGCGACTCAGCTCGCGATTGACCGCCAACGGATTTGCCGTGCTCCGCTTCGACTTCACGGGGCTGGGCGGTTCCGAGGGCGACTTTGCAGACACCAACTTCTCGTCGAATGTCGCCGACCTCGTAGCGGCCGCCGATTGGCTTCGCCAGACCTATGCCGCGCCATCGTTGCTCATCGGGCACAGCCTCGGTGGGGCTGCAGCGATCGCGGCAGCGTCGCTGTTGCCAGAACTCGCTGCGGTTGCGACGATCGCGGCGCCAGCCGACCCGTCTCATATCGCTCACCTGTTCTCTTGTGAGCTCGACGAGATCGCCGAGAAAGGGCAGGCCGATATCCAGATTGCCGGCC
>JBDNHG010000921.1:0-6078 GCA_041688925.1 Acidimicrobiales bacterium
AGGTCGTTGAGGTCAGAGGTCGCGAAGCGGCCACCGTCGAGCTGAACCATTGGGCGCAGTTCTGGCGGGATGACCGGCACGACGTCGAGCACCATGGCGCCCGGGTCGTTCTCGCGGTTGCCGCGCTCGTTGCGACGGTTGAACGCCGTGACGATCTTGAGGCGCTTGATCGCCTTCTGTTTGCGCTGTGCAGACAGAGGACGTTGGCCTTCTGGCGGATCGATAGCGATACGCAGTTTGACTTCTTCTACGTCGAAGTCGATACGTTCGATCAGTGACTTGATCGCATCGGCGCCCATGCCGCCTTCGAAGTAGTCGGCGTAACGATCGGCAAGTTCACGCCACAACATCTCATCTTCGATGATCTGTCGGCTGAACATGGTCTTGAACTGGTCAAAGGCGAGTTCGATGAGTTCGAGTTCGGCCTCGTACTCTTCGCGGATTGCCTCGAGATCCTTGTCACCGGCCTTGCGGCGCTGCTTGATCTCGTTGTCTTTGGCGTTGTCGGCCTCGAGCTGGGCGAGTTCGGTTTCGAGCTCTTCGGTGCGCTCTTGCAAACGGACGTCACGCTCTTTGGCGATCTCGTCTTTTTCGAGCAGCATCTCTTTTTCGAGTTCGGCGAGGTCTTCGTCGCGCTTCTCTTCGTCAACCCAGGTGACCAGGTTGGCGGCGAAGTAGATGACCTTTTCGAGCTGCTTGGCTTTGAGCTCTTCTTTTGGCTCGGTGCCCATGAGCAGGTAGGCCAACCATGAACGGGTACCGCGGAGGTACCAGATGTGCACGGCGGGGGCTGCCAGTTCGATGTGACCCATGCGCTCGCGGCGCACCTTGGAGCGGGTCACTTCAACGCGGCAACGCTCACAGATGATGCCCTTGAAGCGAATGCGCTTGTACTTGCCACAGGCACATTCCCAGTCCTTGGTAGGACCAAAGATGGTCTCGCAGAACAAGCCGTCTTTCTCGGGCTTGAGCGTGCGGTAATTGATGGTCTCAGGCTTCTTTACTTCGCCGTTTGACCAGGTACGGATGGAGTCTGCAGTGGCAAGACCAATTCGCAGATGTGCGAAATCATTTACATCTAGCATCAGACGCCACTCCTTTCGGCTCGTTCGCGGGCTCTGCGGGCGTCTTCCTCATCGGAACCACGCTCGGGACGTGACAGGTCGATGCCGAGTTCTTCGGTTGCCCGGAAGACTTCGTCGTCGAGTTCACGCATTTCGATATGGGATCCATCGTGATTCAACACTTCAACGTTGAGACACAGGGCCTGCATTTCCTTGATGAGCACCTTGAAGGATTCAGGGATGCCCGGCTCGGGAATGTTGTCGCCCTTGACAATTGCTTCGTAGACCTTGACACGTCCGAGCACGTCGTCTGACTTGATGGTCAGCAGCTCTTGCAGGCAGTAGGCGGCGCCGTATGCCTCGAGTGCCCATACTTCCATCTCACCAAAGCGCTGGCCACCGAACTGGGCCTTACCACCGAGTGGCTGCTGGGTGATCATCGAGTATGGACCCGTTGAACGAGCGTGGATCTTGTCGTCGACCAAGTGGGCGAGCTTCAGGATGTACATGAAGCCAACGGTGGTCTTGTTGTCGAACTGTTCGCCAGTGCGACCGTCCGTCAACTGCACCTTGCCGTCGTCGCCGATCATGCGGACGCCGTCTTCGGTCTCGGGGTTGATGTTGCGCAGAATGTCTTGGATGGTCGGGTGTGTGCCGGCCAGTTCGACTTCGTCCCACTTGGCACCGTCGAACACCGGCGTTGCGATGAGCGTCGATGGTTTGGTGACAGGACGGGTCTTGGTCTCGGTGCCCCAGATCGGCGTGTCGCCAACCCGCTTGCCGTCGACTTCCCAGCCCCAACGAGCGGCGTAGCCGAGGTGCGATTCGAGCACCTGACCCACGTTCATTCGTGAGGGAACACCCAGCGGGTTCAAGATGACATCGACGGGTGTGCCGTCTTCGAGGAAGGGCATGTCTTCGATCGGAAGGATCCGAGAGATGACGCCCTTGTTGCCGTGGCGACCAGCGAGCTTGTCGCCAACGCTGATCTTGCGCTTCTGGGCAACGTAAACACGAACCAACTGGTTCACACCAGGAGGCAGCTCGTCGCCGTCGTCGCGGCTGAAGACACGGACATTGGTGACCTTGCCCGACTCGCCGTGAGGAACCTTGAGCGACGTGTCGCGAACCTCGCGGGCCTTCTCGCCGAAGATGGCACGCAGCAGACGTTCTTCTGGCGTGAGCTCGGTTTCGCCTTTTGGCGTGACCTTGCCGACGAGCACATCGCCAGGCTTGACCTCGGCGCCGACACGGATTATGCCGCGTTCGTCGAGGTCAGCCAGGATCTCATCGCTCAGGTTCGGGATGTCACGAGTGATTTCTTCGGGACCGAGCTTGGTGTCACGGGCATCGATTTCGTGCTCGTGGATGTGGATCGAGGTGAGCACGTCGTCTTTGACAAGACGCTCGCTCAAGATGATCGCATCTTCAAAGTTGTAACCGCGCCATGGCATGAAGGCCACGAGCAGGTTTTTGCCGAGTGCGAGTTCGCCCCAGTCGGTCGATGGGCCGTCGCAGATCAGCTGGCCCTTCTTGACGACGTCGCCAACCAAGACTCGCGTCTTGTGGTTGATGCAGGTGTCTTGGTTCGACCGGTTGAACTTGGAAAGGACGTGCGTGTGGCGGCCGCTGTTGTAGTCGACAACGATCGAGTTGCCGTTGACTTCGTGGATCGTGCCGTCGTCGAGGGCCAAGATCATGTCCGCGGCGTCGTTGGCAGCACGCGCCTCGACACCGGTACCGATGTAGGGCGCTTCGGCACGAAGCAGCGGAACTGCCTGGCGCTGCATGTTTGCACCCATGAGGGCACGGTTTGCGTCGTCGTGTTCGAGGAAGGGGATGAGTGCCGTGGCGATCGAAATGATCTGCTTTGGCGAAACGTCCATCATCTGGACTTCGGTGCCCGGCACATACGAAATCTCGGTGGTGGAACCGAAGAAGACGTCTTGTTCGAGCTGAAGGCGCAGGCCTTCGAGGGTTGCTGCCTGTGGCGAACGACGCACCAGCACCTTGTCGGTGGCAAACGTGCCATCGGGGTTCAGCTCGGCGTTGGCCTGGGCGACGACGTATTCTTCTTCTTCGTCGGCCGCCAGATAACGGATTTCTTTGGTGACAACACCATTGTGCACTTCGCGGTACGGCGACTCGATGAAGCCGAAGTCGTTGACGCGAGCGAAGCTTGCGAGACCACCAATGAGGCCGATGTTCGGGCCTTCGGGCGTCTCGATTGGACACATGCGGCCATAGTGGCTGAAGTGCACATCTCGCACTTCGAAGCCGGCACGTTCACGGCTGAGACCACCTGGGCCGAGCGCTGACAAGCGACGACGGTGGGTCAGACCCGAGAGCGGGTTGACCTGGTCCATGAACTGTGACAGCTGCGAGGTTCCGAAGAACTCTTTGACTGCGGCCACGACCGGGCGGATGTTGATGAGCGTCTGCGGCGTGATCGCCTCGACGTCTTGGGTGGTCATGCGTTCACGCACGACACGTTCCATACGGCTGAGACCAATGCGAACCTGGTTCTGGATCAGTTCCCCCACGGAACGGATACGACGGTTGGCGAAGTGGTCTTGATCATCGAGGCGATAGCCGGGTTCGGCCCGCACGAGATGCAGCAGATAGGTACAGCTGGCGAGAACCTCGGCCGGCGTGAGCACAGGCTGGTCGAGTTCTGGGCCTTCGAGCTTGACGCCGAAGGTCTCTTCGATGCGCTTGATTTCTGGGCCCAGCTTGCGGTTCAGTTTGTAGCGACCAACGCGGCTGAGGTCGTAGCGACGGCTCTCGAAGAACGCGCTGCGGAAGTAGTTGCGAGCCGACTCGACCGATGGCGGTTCGCCGGGACGCACTCGCTTGTAGATCTCGAGCAGTGCTTCGTCTTGGGTCTGAGCCAGCAGCTTGGTCTGGTCTTCTTCCCATTGTCCTTCGAGGAAGTCGAAGTGACGAACGAATGCCGGCAAGAAGCCAGGTGCATTCTCTTCGTCGAAGCCGAGCGCACGGATCAGCGTGAACATCGACAGGCGGCGCTTGCGGGCCACGCGGGTACCAGCGGTGACGTCCTTGCCGGGCTTCTGCTCGACGTCGAACTCGATCCACTCACCGCGGTAGGGGTGGATGGTGCCGGTAACGAGCTGGTGCTTGCTGAGGTTACGCAGTCGGTAACGCTCACCAGGCTGGAAGATGACGCCCGGGCTGCGAACCAGCTGCGACACGACGACACGCTCGGTGCCGTTGATGATGAATGTGCCGTTCTCGGTCATCATGGGGAAGTCGCCCATGAATACGGTCTGCTCTTTGATTTCGCCGGTTTCAGCGTTCATGAAGCGAGCGCGTACGAAGATCGGAGCGCTGAACGTCATGTCTTGACGTTTACATTCAGACTCGGTGAACTTCGGCGGCGGACGAAGATCCTCGTCGGTCGGATCGAATTCGAGCTCGAGCTGGAGGTTCTCGGAGAAGTCAGTAATTGGACTGATATCTCGGAAAATCTGCTGCAAGCCGAAGTCGAGGAACCATTTGAACGAGTCGCGTTGGATGGAAAGTAGGTCGGGAAGTTCGAGAACGTCTTCCAGATTGCCGAACGAGTAACGCTCTGGCGCGGTCGCGCGAGGTGCCACGTGTAACTCCTAGTGGTGGGGGCGCATCGAAGTGATGCCAGGAAAGGAAAGGAGCTCATGAGAAGACGCGCTGAAGCCAAAACAAGCTAGTCCGCGCGTCGTAAACAAGGCTAGAACAGCCTAAAGGACTCATTGAGACTATTGCAACGCTGTTGTCAAGCTTTGTTTTGCTTTATTTTGCGGGTTTCCCGGTCGCTTCGAGGTGTCCCGCTGCACGGTGGTGCGTGGCGCACCCCTTCGCTGGTCCTCACTTAACGGTCGCAGGGCGACCTTGCTGCGGAGTCGCTCAGGCTGGCCTGATGGCAAACCTGATGCAACTCACCGGCGTGCTACTGGCGCCCGAAGCCGTCTCGCTTTTCTGCATCATCGTGACGGTGGTAGCAGATCACCAAACGGTTGAACTGCCCAAACCGGCCAGTGAATAGTGACGTCCCCAGGGGACGTCACTATTCGCTCACTTCGATTTGGCGACCTCATCGAGGAATGCGGCGTTGGTTTTGAAGTTGGTCAGGCGATCGAGCAGCAGGTCGAGCGAGGCGACCGTGCGCGAGTGTCCATCGTCGCCCACAGCGTCGAGCACGCGGCGCATCTTTGTCGTTGCGCCCTGGCTCTTCGAGTCGATGAGCAGTTCGTCGTGACGAGTCGAGCTTGCCGCGATGTCGACCGCCGGCCACATGCGTCGTTCGGCGGCCTCGCGTGACAGGCGCAGCTCCATGTTGCCGGTGCCTTTGAATTCTTCGAAGATGACTTCGTCCATCCGCGAGCCGGTCTCGACCAGCGCCGTCGCGATGATGGTCAGCGAGCCGCCGTCCTCGATGTTGCGGGCCGAGCCGAAGATTCGTTTGGCTGGGTACAACGCGCCGGCGTCGACGCCACCCGACATCGTGCGACCGCTGAACCGGCCACTCAGGTTGTAGGCGCGTGCCAGGCGGGTGATGCCATCCATGATGATGCAGACGTCGTCACCCGACTCGACCATGCGGCGAGCCCGTTCGGCAACGAGCTCGGCGACCGTGATGTGTTCCTCGGTTGGTCGATCAAAGGTCGAGGCGACAACCTCGCCCTTCTGCATCCACCGTTTCATGTCTGTGACTTCTTCGGGACGCTCGTCGATGAGCAACACGATGAGCTTGACCTCGGGATGGTTCGACTCGATCGAGCGCACGATCTCTTTGATGACCGTGGTCTTGCCCGCCTTTGGTGGCGCAACGATGAGCCCGCGTTGGCCTTTGCCGATCGGAGCGACCAGGTCGATGATTCGCGCCGTGAGATTTGCTGGCGTCGATGCGCGTTCGAGCACGAGTTGCTCGTCGGGAAAGATTGGTGTGAGGTCATCGAAGTCGAGCCGAGAGCGTGCCTCGTCTGGGTCACGCTCGTTGATCGTGTCGATCGTCAGC
>JBDNHG010000922.1:0-6850 GCA_041688925.1 Acidimicrobiales bacterium
CAACCAGGCTCGATTATTCTCTGCCACCGACGTCGTGCTCGATGTCATTGGTCAGCAGCTCAGCGGCGACTTCTCGTTCAACTCTGGCACCGATGCCGGCGGCCAGAAACAAACCACCGTTGCCTTCAGCGATGTGTCATTGGCGCTGGGCGACGGCACCACCGACATCGTTACCGTCGACGGCGCCCAAGGCGTATTCCTGCTGAATCAAGAAGGCGTGGCCGGCACGGCAACCACCGACAGCATCTCGGTCGACCTGGGCACGGGAACAACCCAGACGATCACCGGCGTCGAGTTGGCCATAAACACCACCGGCGCAGCAGTCAACAAAACAATCACCATCGACGGTGCTGCAATCGACCTCGATGTGCAAGCCGGGCCGTTCCTGCGTCTTGCCGTGACAGGCGCCGATCTATCGATCGCCGGACAAACGCTGTCGGGCGACTTCGCCTTTGAACAGGCCACGTCGACCAGTGGCGCTACGTCGGTTGCTATTGCCGTCACGAACGGTGAGCTGCGACTCGGCACCGATGCCGCAAACATCCAGGTCAACAACGCCACAGGCATGTTCATCGTGACCTCCGACGGCGTCGCTGGCCAGGCAGCAGCGATGGTCACGCTGACAGCTCCATCCGTGAACGTCTCGGCCGGTACCTTCTCGCTGTTCATCAACACCACTGGATCAGCAGTTGCCCAAACCATCTCGGTCGGCGGAACCAGCTACACCATCGACCTTGCCGCCGGACCATTCCTGCGGGTCGCCGGCACCGATGTGACCGCAAGCTTCGACATTGGCGATGTCGACCCGACGCTGAGCGGCAACTTCGCCTTCGAACAGCTCGAGAACGATGCCGGAGCCTCACTGCTCACCGCAGCAGCGACCAACGTGGCCTTCACACTGGGCGCCGGAGCCCTTGCCATCACCAACGGTCAAGCCTTCTTCCTGTTTGGCGAAGACGGCATCGCCGGCCAGGGCAGCGCCGACGTGAACGCACTCGCCGATGCCGTCACGCTGTCAGGAACCTTTGGCTTCGAGGTCAACACGACCAACGTCGCACAGGTGCACGAGTTCGACGTTGATGGCACGAGCACACCGCTCGACGTGCCAGGCGGCCCCTATGTACAGATCATTGCGATCGGCGCCCTCATCCTGCTGGCCGGCGTGCAGCTCAACGCCGAGCGCTTGCGATTGCAGCAGAACGCAGCCGGACACATCTCGATCGACGGTGTCAATGCCGGCGTCAGCATCTCGGCAGGCGAGACCCATGTGATCGGCGTGCAGAACGCCGACTTCGCCTTTGAACTCGACGACACCGGACTCGCCGGCGGCCTGCGCAACGGCGACATCGTCGGCCCCGACTTCGGCGGCGACTTCGCCATTGATGGCGTCATCTCGGTCGACATCAACACCACGGCAGACTCGGCGACGGTCGAGATTCCCTCGTTCGGCCAAGTGACGATCGATGCCGACACCACAACGATCGAAGTCGCCGACGCCACGCTCACCATCGTGGGCAACACGCTGACGGCCGACCTGCTGCGCTTCACCCAGGCCGGCGACGGCGCGAACAACACAGTCGAGATCAGCGGCGACAACCTCGACTTCTCGCTCAACGCAAGCGGCACCCGCATCATCGGCATTGCAGACGCCGACTTCTTCTTCAGCGTCAGCGATGATGGGGTCTTCGGCGCAGCGGTCAACGCAACGGTGCTCGGCCCCGATCTCGACGGTATCTCGCTCAACAATGCAGCGGCGACCGTCGGCATCAACACCCAGTCGATCGCCCGGACGTTCGACGTCTTCGGTGAACAAGTCACGCTGCCGGGCGCCAACGTCGGCAAGCCGTTCGTGCGGGTCGAGGTAACTGGCGGCGACGGCATCAACCCCGCTTCGCTCCAGGTTCTCGGCGCGACGCTGACCGCCGATGCGTTCCGTTTCGAACGCCAAGGCCCTGACGTGCGAGCCGATGGCGACAATCTCGGCTTCCGCCTCGAAGCCGGCGGCACCCGCATCCTCGAGATCGACAACGCCGACATGGGCCTCATCTTCGAAAGCGGCGGACTCGCCGGTGTTGTGCGCAACGCTCATTTCATCGGCCCCGACCTCGCAGATATCACGCTCGCCGGCACGGCCACGCTGCTGCTGAACACGACCGACGCTGCCGTCGATGTGTCGGCCGCCGGCCAGATCGAAACCGTTGCTGCCGGACCATTCGTTCGGGTCGAAATCGCCGACGCCGAGTTGACGGTGCTCGACAACCTGCTGACCGCCGACCTGCTGACATTCGAGCAAGACACCGACACCGTCACCGTCACGGGCGACAACCTCGATCTGTTGCTCGAAGCTGACGGCACCCGCATCCTGAGCATCGACGACGCTGACTTCGCCGCTCGCTTCAGCACCGACGGCTTGGCTGCTGCAACCACCGTCGGCACCGTGCTCGGCCCAGACCTTGCCGACGTCACCGTCTCGGGCGATGTCTCGATCGCTGTCAACACGACGACCACCCAAACCACCCTCGAAGTCGGGGGAGCGGTGGTTGAGCTCGACGCCGGGCCGTATCTGCGAGTCGACGTCGACAATGCAGTGTTCGATGTGCTCGGCAACGAACTCACCGCCGATCGTCTGTCGTTCCAACGCAGTGGCACCAACGTCTCGGCCCTGGGCGAAAATCTCGATCTGACCCTCAGCGCAGGCGCAACCCGAGTCATCGGTATCCGCAACGCCGACTTTGGTGTGCTGTTCACGAACAGCGGTGTTGCCGGTGTGCTCGAAAACGCCGAGATCCTGGGCCCTGACCTGGGCGACGAGTTCCAGATCACCGGTGTCGTGAGCGCTCAGTTCAACACCACCGGCGCCAATCAGACCGTCGATGTAGGCGATCCTGTAACACCCACCCTTGTCGAAGCGGGCAACAGCCTGACCATCACCGTCGTGCCGAACGCCGCCGGCGATCCGCTGCTGTTGGTTGCAGGCGTTGAAGCCACCGCCGACGAACTGACCTTCGAATACGTCGCTTCCGCCGGCGACGGCCCGACGGTGCACATCTCGGGCACCAATCTCGTCTTCCGTATCGGCGAACCCGTCACCGTGACCGTTGCGTCGGCTGAACTCGTTGTGACCGCCGACGGCGTGTTGGCCGACATCGACGGCGCAAGCCTGCAAATCGACGCCGGCGACGCATTCGACCTGACCGGTGATGTCAACGTCTTCGTCGACACGACCGGCCCGTCACCCACACTGCGAGTCAACGTCACGAACGCCGCACTCGTTGCCGCCGGGCAAACGCTGAGCGGCAATTTCGCCATCGAACAGTTCGACGACGGTTCGGGCAACGAGGTTGTTCGCATTGCTGCCAGCGAAGTCGGACTCTCGATCGCCGACAACAGCGGCGAACTGATCTCGATCACCGGTGGCACCGGCTTCTTCCTGCTCACCGAACTCGGCATGGCCGGCACCCTGAGCGTAAGCGCCGACTTCGGCTCGGGGCCGTTCGAACTTACCGTCGATCAAGTCATCGTCGAGGTCAACACCACCACCGTGGCGGTCGACCAGCAGCTGGTTCTCGACGGTCAACTGCTGACTCTGGCACTTCCTGCGGGGCCCTTCGTCCGGGTCACCGCATTAGGCGCAGTCCTGACAGTCGGGCTGCTCGACATCAGCGGCAACCTCTCGTTCGAACAACAAGGCATCGACCCTGCGACCAGAGTGACCGTTGTTGGGTTCACCGACGTATCGCTCGAACTCGACCCTGATCCGACCGACGGCGACACCGCACTGCTCACGATCAGCAACGGCAGCGGCGTGTTCCTGTTCGACGCCGAAGGATTCGCTGGCGTGCTTTCGGGCGACGTTGCCGTCGAAGCCGGCCCATTCGGCGCTGGCGGAAGTGTTGGCGTGCGCATCAACACCCGAGTCACGGGCATCACTCGCACCGTGCAGCTGGGTGACGAAACCGTTGCCATCAGCTTCACCTCTGACGAGGTAGCGAGCGTCGACGGGCCATTCATTGCGGTATTCGGCGCCAGCATCCGGCTGACGTTCGGCGACTTCGTCAGCGTCGAAGCTGACCTGTCATTCACTGGTTCGACACTCACCGCAAGCAATGTCGACATGTTCGTCGGCAAGGGGCCGCTGTTCCTCGAAGACAGCGACGGCAACCGCACCACCGATATCAACCCGCTCGCCGTCGGCCTGCACCTCAAAGACGCCGCATTCACCGTGACCCGCTCGGGCACGGTCGGCAACCGCACCTATGTGCTGCTGGCCATCGGCACCCTCGAAGTCATCGGTGTTCCGGGCGTCGAACTCACCGGCACCGCCGAGGTTCTGCTCAACACCACCACTATCGACGTCAGCGGCGTCTCACTCGACGCCGGTGCGCTCGGCACTATCACCCGTGATATCGACGCCGGAACCGTGCAGGTCGAGGGCGCAAACCTCACGCTCGCTGTGGCCGGGCAATCGCTGACCGGCAGCTTCATCTTCCAAAAGGCCAATGACGGCAGCCTGACCGTTGGTTTCGTCGACGTTGGGCTGAGCCTGGCCGGCGGCGACTTCGCACTCGAAGACGGCAGCGGCCTCTTCGTGCTCGGCTCAGCAGGCCTCGCCGGCACGGCCTCGGTCGAAGTCAACGCCAACCTGCCCGGTGTCACCTTCGACGCAGCGTTCACGGTCACCATCAACTCGACCGGCTCGGCCGTGAGCCGCTCGGTCGAAATCGGCGATGCTGATCCCGTCTCTATCGCTGTTCCTGCCGGCCCGTATGTACGCATCGACATCATCGGCGTCGACGACGTCACGCCGGCCCGCCTGACCATCCTCGAACAGACCCTCGAGGGCAACTTCGCACTCGAAGTCGTCAATCAAGGCACCCCAGACGAAATCTTGCGCCTGGTCGCCACCGGCGTCACCGCACGCTTGGGCGATGCAACCAACGACCTGATCACCGTCTCGAACGGCAGCGGCTTCTTCGTCATCGGCAACGGGGGCATCGGCGGTTCGCTGACCGCCGACGTCGCACTAGGCGTCGCCGATGCATCGTTCACCGGCACCTTCACCGTTGAGGTCAATTCGACCACCGACCCGATCGACGAATCGTTCGTGGTCGGCACCTCGGTCGAAGAATTGCTCTTGCCGCCAGGTGAGTACTTCCGCATCGAGGGCACCAACGTTGCCCTGAACGTCGGCGGGCAAACCATCACCGGCTCGTTCAGCATCGAGAAGACCCAAGCCGGCGGCGTCGATGTCGTGGGTGTCGCCATCACCAACGCACAGTTGCTGCTCGGCGACGGCACCACAACGTTTGTAGAAGCCACCCAGATCGGCAGCGGTGCGCTGCTCATCCGCACCGGCACAACCGCCACTGAGCTGGCCGGTTCGTTCGCCGCTGATCTGTCCCTGACGTTGCCAGACGGCGGCCCTCAGGTCTCGTTCGACGGTCAACTGGCCGTGGCCTTCAACACCGGAGCCGACGCTGTCAACGCCACGTTCGACATCGGAACCGACACCGTGACCTTGAGCGTCGACGGCGGACCTTACGTTCGTGGCGTGCTCGGTACGAACGCAGCCAAAGCAACGTTGAACGTCCTCGGCCAGTCGATCGAGGGCATCTTCGGCATCGAAGCTCGCACGAATACGAACGGCACCACCAAGGTCACCGTGGCACTCGATGCAGTCGAACTGGCCTTCGGCGCCGATCCGGCGAACCCAATGGTGACCTTCAACGGTGACGCCGGCCTGTTCGTCATCGATGGCAATGGCCTTGCCGGAACCATCACCGTCGGCGTCGATGTCGCAGATGCCAACGTCACGGTCTCGGGCGAAGCGACGATTCAGCTGAATACCGGCGACGCAGCGGTCACCGAGATGTTCGATCTCGATGGCACAACACTGGTGCTCAACGTTCCTGTTGGCCCGTACGTGCGGGTTGCAGGCAATGACCTGGTGCTCGACATCGCCGGACAGCAACTGTCGGGCGACTTCGTCTTCGAGAGCACAGCAACCGCCGTCACGATCGCTGCCAGCGACGTCAACGCTCGCTTTGGCACAGCCGACGTCGCCGTAGTGTTCAGCGGTGGCTCGGGCGCATTCCTGCTCGACGCAAGCGGCATCGCTGGCACCGTCGCCGGCCTTGTTGAACTGATCGGCGTTGATGGCGTCACCCTTTCGGCCCAGATGCAGCTCGACTTCAAGAACTATGTCGCTGCGGTTTCGCTCGACCTGCCCAACGGCACCACCCGTGACCTCGTCGCCGGCGAATACTTCAAGGTGCAGGGCGAGACCACGATCGACGTGGCCGATGCGTTCGAGCTGTCGGGCACGTTCTCGATCACCGCAGCCCTCGCTCCGGCCGTTGGTGACCCCGTCTTCGAAATCGCTGCCGACGACGTCTCGCTGTTCTTGGGTGTGCCCGGCTCGGTCGGCGTCAGCGTCACAAACGCTGCGTTTGCACTCTCGGTCGTCGAAGTTGCTGGCGGCCCGGCCGACTTCGACCTTGCAGCCACCGGAACCGTTGCCCTCGTGGGTCTTGGTAACGCACTTAGCCTGAGCGGCACCGTCTCGGCCACGGTCAATGCCGCCACGGTCGGCGGGACCCGCCAACTCGACATCGAAATCGTCGGCGACGCCCTCAAGATCAATACGCCACTCGGCGAGTTCGAAGGCACGCTGTTCTTCACTCGCGACGGCGCATCGGGCGACGTCATGGTCGGCGGCACCGGCATCTCGTACTTCATAGGCACCGACGACAAGTCACTCGGACTCGGCGTCGATGCCGCCGAATTCGACCTTGTCGTCAAGAGCGACCGCACCTATGCGTTCACGCTCAGCGGTGCTGTCACCGCCTCG
>JBDNHG010000923.1:0-2822 GCA_041688925.1 Acidimicrobiales bacterium
AAGGTGCTGCTGGTCTATACCGAACTGTCGGTCATCACCGGACTCGCCGGCCTGATCATCGGCGCACCGGTCGCTGACGCACTTGGCGTCGACCAGGTGTGGCTCGTGCGCTTGTTCGGTGCCGGATTGCTCGCCTTCGCGGCCGCAGTCTTCTTCGTCGCCCGAAGTTCGCAGCCCACGCTGCAACGCTGGAGCCGGGAAATCAGCCGAGGCGATATCGCCTGGGGCCTCGGCACCGCTGCGGTGATCGCCGTCGGCTGGCTCTCGACGACCGGCGTCATCATCATGGCTGTCACCGGTGCCGCGGTGCTCGCCCTCGGCGTCACCCAACTCATCCAACGCCGCAAGATGATCGAAGGCATTGCGACCGCCGGGTGATAGCACATTGGCGCCGAGTCAGTCCCACAAGCAGCGTTGGCACAGACCTAGGCACAGCGTTCTACGTGACGGAGCCCCTGATTGCGGCCGGCGGGATCACGCAAGCGCTACGTCCGATCGATGCATGTGTGCAACCCAAACGGGGTTCGACTCAACTCGGTACATGTGGTGCACTTACTGGGTGTCCGCCGCCCAATCGTTTTCGATGCCAATGGTGATAGCTCTTCCAGATCCATGGCCACTCAGCGCTCGCCAGGTCATCGTGACACACGAAGGGCCGCTGCGCATTGTGGATCTGGTTGGCCATTCTGATGGCCATCTTGAGGCCATCGTAAGCAGTCCTGCGGGTGCCACATTGGCGCAGCGTGACTTCCAACGAATAGAGGTCTCACAAGCCACCTTCGTCGGGATGCTCGTGATATTGGACGATCGCGGCGAGATCGTGATGAGGGTGAATGGCGAAGAGCTTGTGTCACTTGCCGACGCCGCCGGCGATGTATATCTCGTGGCTGCGAGACCGGAGGTCGTCCCACAGGTGAGCACAGAGTGCGCTGACATCGAGACCGTGTGTGCCGCAGCCGTGACAAGGCGCCAGGAGCGCTTCGCCTCCAAGACCGGGTTCAACGATAAACGGAACCTGCGGCGCCAAAAATCACGTCAAGAACAGCTGGACGATCTCGGCGGAGCCATCCTGCGGACAGATGAGCTGTGCGCAGCTGTCAACGGCGGCCAGCTTCATTTCGTTCCATCGCTGGCTGCCGAGATCCGCAGCTTGACCTATTGGCCGAACGACAGTCCGACATGGAACCCCCTTCTGCTTCGTGTTGCCGCCCATAACAGGCTCGCACTTCCAGTGTTCTCGATGCCTCCAGTTGGACCGCCCTCAATGGAAAATGCGCCAAGCCAGATATTCCTACCAGAGGGTCCCTCAATAGTTCGGCGCCACCCTGGAGACGAGCTCGTTGATCTTGAAGACGCCTTGAAGGTTTCCGTCTTCATCGCCAGCGATACGAAAGAGCGCCGTGATCTGTCCGCAGCAGAAATGATCGCGCTGACGTCGAACACCATGGGGGCGGCACACTACGACGACACCGTCGCTCTCGATGTCGAGGCCATGCAATCTGTTGTCATGTTGAAAGCGAACCTCCTCGACCAGCTGATCGTCCAGGTGGCCGAAACGATCACGGCTCTTGGCCGCTACGTGACCGACCGGGCTGGCCAATCCAACCCTTAGCCAACGGTCGACAGGCCAAGATCTGCCGCAAATCATCGACGGTCGGACGAGCTTGCCTGTGGCGCATATTGCTTCACCAGAGCCGAGCGAAAGCCCTCTACACGATTGGGCACAGTTGCGTGGCGAGGTTGCCGCAGCAGCGGGAGGTCAATGTCATTGAACCGTCAGACTCGGAGCTTGACTATCCGTTCGATTTTGTTGCAGGTCGGGCCTATCGCATTTGTATCCGCTCTGTGGACGTCCCGCGGACGCGTGGTTGAGACAAGGTTTCTAGATTTCTTTCGGTGACCGGCCCGTTTCGGTTCTTCGTTGTCACACCCCGCGAATAGACTTAGTCGAGCGAGCTCGACCGACACACTTCGCAGCGCAGCTCGACAGAAGCAAGCGCTAACCAACGTGTCGGCTTGACCTCATCGGTCCCCCACATTCTTGCTGCCGGCCATCGTGACCGGACGCGAGTGAGCACCAAGGGGTATGTGGCATGGCCGCACCATCAGCTACACGCAGCACAACCTGCGCAGGCGATTCGTCGCTCTCAAACCCGCGTCCGCGGGAGCCTTCTGGGACTGTTGATGGTCAAACCGGAACGCAGCCGCAGCGGAGCAAGGCGGGCTACCAGCGTCCGAGGGTGCTTACGGATCGGCTCGAAGAGATCATTGCTACCTGGGCTCGGTCGCAGTACGAGCTTGTGGTTGTGTCGGCTGCGTTTGCGGACTCGCCCGAGTGGGTGCTGACGGGGTCGCCTACGGCGGCGCATTGGCTTGCAGCTATTGCCGATATCGAGCCGTGCACAGCACGCGAATGGATTCGCATTGGTCGGCTGCTCAAGACGCTGCCGGCGACCGCGGACGCGTTCAAAAACGGCCAGATCTCCTACAGCAAGGTGCGTGCGTTGACCCGGCTGGCGACACCCGAGAACGAAACCGAACTCCTCCACATCGCCGAAACCACCACGGCTGCTGACCTCGGACGCGCGCTCGCCGCCTGGCTGCACCGCAACAGCGACCCCGAAGAGCTCGCCGCGAACCATCACCAGCAACGATCAGTGAAATGGCGCACCGAACCCGACGGCATGGTCACCTTCACTCTGCGGCTTCCACCACAGATCGCCGGCATTCTCATTGCCTTGCTCACCACATTGATCATGCGCACCCACCCCCGCCGCTACAACAACACAACATGGCCAACCGTCGCCCAACAACACGCCGAC
>JBDNHG010000924.1:0-4692 GCA_041688925.1 Acidimicrobiales bacterium
ACTGGCTGTCGCGTTTCTCGAATGCCAATGCCTGCATCTCCCGCATGCCCAGCTCGTCTGTCGCGGTCGATCCGCCCGTTTGGGCGTACGCAACGTCGATCAGGTTCGTCACCGTTCAGCCTTTCTTGTCTTGCGCTGTGATGAGTTCTCGGTACATCGCAAGCAACAGCTCCATGCGGTCAGCGTCGGAGCTGAACGGCTTCTTGCGGTACAAGCTGTCAACGAACGCATCGTTTGCCTCATGAGCAGCGCGAACGTTTGCAGGCATCTTGTCCGGGTCATACAACTCCGCCAACGACCGATCCGGCCATCGCTCCCGGGCCGCCAAGATATCGAGCGCTCGCTCGGAGAGCTCCGACCGATGCCAGTCGTCTAGGTCTGGGAACGGGAACGTGTTGTAGCAAAGGGTGTTCGCGTACCGAATACGATTCTCTAGCCCGCCCGACACCGAGCGCACCCACGCCATGTGCATCAGCGACTGCAACGAAGCCAACAACCACGGCTCCGCCCCGTACACAGCGAAGTTTGCATCCGAGATAACGGTTCCTGCTGGGTACAATGCCATCGGCACAAATTCGCGGCGTTCCGACGAGTGACGCGGCACAGCGATACACGGCGCGTCCTTGTACTGCGGTTGACGGAATCTATGATCTTTTCCGTAGTCCCGAGTCGTCGCTGCTTGGCTGCGCGACCTAAACGCCCCAACAAGCCGGATGCGCTCAGCAAGCAGCTCCGCCCTAGCAGCCAGTTCTCTTTGCTCGTCCTCGATCCAGAGGCAGTACCGGGTATCGGCGTACAGCAACTCTTTCGCCCCGATGTATGGGAGTAGGAATTCAGCGGTTGCCGGGACCTGATGAATCGTAGCCAAATATTGTGCTTCGCTCAGGAGAAGGTGCCCGCCGTCGGACGCCATACTGCCACGTGTCATCTTCGGTCGCTCGTTCGCCTGGGACCGGGAGACTACAATCGTGTTGTCAGGCGATGGAACAAGATACGGATTGATGTTCGGGACTGTTCTCGCCGTGCCATCATCGATCAGCAGTGCCTCACCACGCAATGCCGACAATCCAACGACAACGCAGGTGACACCCGCATTGCCTTTGGCCTCGTTGGACCATAGGAAAGAGGTGTGAGCAAAAGCGATCGATACATCCTTCTCCAACATCCGCTCCCACAACATCGCAACATGCGTGCCTTGGCAAATCGAGTTGGTAGAAACAAAGCCGACGCGCGCTGATCCTTGTAGCCAGTCTGCTGCCTTCAGAAACCAGAGCCCTATGTAGTCTAGGTTCTTCGGGTAGCGAGGTGTCCCGAAGTATGCGGCCATATCGCCCTTCTGAGAGGCGGTCTGCATGGACGACCCAACGTATGGCGGGTTGCCGCAGACGAAGGTTGCTGCGGTCGGTTCGCAGACTTCGGTCCAGTCGACTCGGGTTGCGTTCGCGCAGTGTATGGTGCCGCTCTCCGTGAGCGGGATAAGCCGTCGCTCGATGCCAAAGAGTTCGTCGTACTCAACGTTCATCTGGTGTTTGGCGAACCAGAGGGAGAGCTGGGCGATGTCATGAGCGAAGTCGTCGATTTCGATGCCGTAGAAGTTCGCTAGCGAGATTTTGCTTTCGGCGAAGAGGGCGGCTTTGAAGCTGTCGATTTCGGTGAGTCGTTCAAGAAGACGATGTTCGAGTGAACGGAGCCGCTTGTACGCGACGATGAGGAAGTTGCCAGAGCCACACGCGGGGTCGAACACTCGAATGTCGCCGAGGTGGTCGAGGAGGTCTTCGAGTTTGCGGACAGAGTCGACGGCGTCGTGAAAGCGCTCTTCGAGGTCGTCGAGGAAGAGCGGGTTGAGGACCTTCAGAATGTTCTCGACGCTGGTGTAGTGCATTCCGAGATTGGCTCGATCATCGGTCGAGACCACTGCTTGGATCATCGAGCCGAAGATGTCGGGGTTGATCGACGACCAGTCGAGCGTTCCGCAATCGACGACGATGTTGCGCGCTCTGCGCGAGAACGTCGGGGCGGCGATGCGGTCGCTAAAGAGGCTGCCGTTGACATAGTCGAATGGCTCGAAGTGCGACGGCACGTTCCCTCGGTCGTCCTTCGGGGTATCGAGGAGGGTGAAGAGCTGGTCGAGGAAGTCAGCGGTGTCCGAGCCATCCGTCGCCGTGAGGTTGTTCAGGGCAGTGGTAAAGATGCCGTCTGGGAACACTCCGGTGTCTTCGGCAAAGAAGCAGAAGAGCAGGCGAGTGAAGAAGTGGTTGAGATTGCGTCGGCCATCATCGGTTGCGGGCAGCTCGGGATTCACAGCGAGGATTTCGTCGTAGAGCTTCGCCATCTGCTGGGCGACCTTTGTGTCGACGTAGCTGGCGGTTTCGGCCCGAACTTTTTCGGCTCCGGCCCACGGCATGAAGAACGCTGCGTGTCGAGGCAGGTCTGTGAGGGCGATGTCGAGGGTTTGGCCGAGGCGGCTGTCGACGGCGGCCAGTCGCCGCTCGTTGCGAGCGATGTAGAAACGAGGTTTGAGTCTCCCGATGTCATTGTTGGCTTGGGCGCGATCCAGCGTAGTGAGCAGCTGGTCGTCGTCCGCTGCGGGCACGAAGACGTCCCACACCTTCTTCTTCCACAGCACTGTGTCCTCAGCGCCAGACTTGTTATAGGTACCGGTGCGGAGCTTGGTAATCGAGGACTGTGGCGTGCCGTAGGCGGCAAGGAGTTCATAGATCAGGTCTTGCCCCGCAGCGACATCGATCTGCGCGAGCCGATCTTCAATCTCAGCGAGCTTCATGCTGGCCGTCGCGTCCGACGAGTTGAGACGTGTGAGTGAGCCATCAGGGAGAACCTAGTCAATATCTCAGGCTGCATAGTCGACCCGGGAGCGAAGCGGACCAGCGCAGGTAGCGGACCCTGCGCCTTCAAAAAAGCAGTCAGGTTGCAGTACCTCGGGCTCGACCATGAAACGAAGCCCGTTGGCTACCCATTTGGCTACCCCTCGTGTCTAAAAAGCAGAAATGGCGGGCCTTGCCGAAGCAAGACCCGCCAATTTCCAACAGTTTCCGATGTGGGCCGTAAGGGACTTGAACCCCCGACCCCCTGCGCGTCATGCAGGTGCTCTAGCCAACTGAGCTAACGGCCCCGGAGCGCATGAGGTTAGCAGCGAAACTCGAATGCGACGCCAAGATTTCGAGGTCTGGTAGAAATTGTCGGCGTGCATCCCATTTCGGTATGCTTGGTAGATGGCCACAGAACAGATCGCTGTACGGTTGCCCGAGTCGCTCTTGTTCGACCTCGATGGGCTCGTCACGAGCGGGGCCTATGAGAGCCGGGCCGCTGCGGTTCGAGCGGGCATCAGGGCCATCATGAAACTTGAACAGCAGCGGCAGATCGATCGAGCGGTGGTTGACGGCTATACCCGTCAACCACCAACCGAAGCCGAGTCGCATGCGGCACTCGGGTCGCTTCGCGACGCGATCCTCGATGAGCCATGGTGACGACCCCTGACCGAGGGCAAATCTGGTGGGGAGAAATCGAGAATGTCGGTCGACGGCCGTTCCTCATCATGACCCGATCCGCTGCCATCCACGTCCTGAATGGTGTCCTCGCCGCGCCGGTGACGCGCACGATCCGAGGCATTCCTACCGAGCTTCGCCTCGGACCCACCGACGGCATGCCAACGGACTGCGTTGCGAGCTTCGACAATCTCAGAGTTGTGCCCAAGGCATACCTCGTGGATCAGATCTGCGCATTGGGACCGTCACGACTCGACGAAGCCTGCGCCGCCGTGCGAGCCGCAATCGACTGCTAGCAGGCAGGGAGCAGTCGGGTTCATTCTGCGGAATGTGCACTCCCCAGGGGAGTGCACATTCCGCGTTCATCGTAAGGTCAGGATCGGTTGGCGAACGGTGCGGCGAGCACGCCGAGCACGCCGCCTGCACCCGCTATCCACAGGCCGATATCGGCCTGAGTACTGACCATATCGCCCACAGCCGCTAGGCCTTGGCTCTGCCACTCGGTTGCGTACCGGTTGCTGAGATCACCGATGTCGATCATGCTGAAGACAACGGCGCCAACGATGACGGCACCGCCGAGGAATGCCAGGATTGCCCAGTTGAGCTGCTTGGGCACTCCCAAGAAGAACAGAATGCCGGCCAAGATCAAGACGCCGCCGCAGATTGCAGTGATCAGTCCGTTTGAGTCGAAGCCCGCAACCTCGATAATTGCCTTCTCGGTGCCGTTCGCAGCGATGACTGAGCCCTTTCCCCATTGCAGGAGGCTTCCGGCAATGGCGGCAGCTCCGGCGACGAGAGCGATGATGCCAGAGGCGGCGCTCGATGCCTTGGTCGCAGCGACCCCAGACGGCGGCTGGAAGCCTGCTGGTGGAGGCGACGCCATCGGCGGCATTGCCGATAGGGGTTCTGCTGGCGCGGTGTAGGTGATCCCGCCAGGCCCTTGCTCGACAAACGGAGCCGGCGCTACAGGAGACGGCGGCATCGACGGAGGAGCACCCGGAGACGGCGGCATCACGGGCAAAGGCGGTATCGACGGGGAGTCGAGCGGAACACCGGGCCGTTGAATGATCGTCTGTTGCAATGGCGGGACGACAGGAGTTGCCGGAATCGTGCCCTTGGGGTCATCGACCGCAGCTACACCGGCCCCACCCGCGTCAGGATCGCCGATGGTGTCACGCATGCCCGGCAG
>JBDNHG010000925.1:0-3308 GCA_041688925.1 Acidimicrobiales bacterium
TAGAATCAAATACTTAGGAGAGTGATTCAAGATGTCTGACGTTGATTTTCAAATCGGGAAACGGCTGGTTGCCGCGCGCGAAGCCGTTGGGCTGAGCCAGCGTGACCTGGAGCAGTACGCCGGTATCTCACAATCGACGATCCACCGGATCGAGACGGGTCATCGCGCGGCGTCGATTTTGGAGCTGTCGACCCTCGCTGACGCCTGCGGCGTGCTGATCGCCGACCTGCAGGGGACCAACGCCTTGGCTGAGCAGGTGCTCTGCGCCGGACGAACGGACAATGCTGGGTCTCGGGCACTCGCTGACTACATGATTTACGCCTTCGGACTGGCTCAGCGCCTCGACGAGCTCGGCGTGCCCGAGGCCGCGTGAGCAACGAGAAAACCGGCCAGAAAGCGGCTGACGATTTTCGCCTTGAGTTCGACCTGGGCGTCAAACCGGTCGTGAGCATGGCACGTCTGATCGAGCAGGCGATGGGCATCGGCGTCGCCTACGTGGACGCCGATGCACCAGGACACGGCATGACGATGCGCCTCGGCGACCGACACATGATGTCGGTCGGGTGCACCGAGCACCCTATGCGTCTCAGGTCAACGCTGGCTCACGAACTGGGGCATCTGCGTCTGAGTAGCGTGGACCGGTACCTCGGCCACGGCGAGTGGGACGAGCGCACCCCTGACGAGATCCAGGCTGATTCCTTCGCGCGGCACCTTCTGGTCCCCCTCGATGCGGTACGGGCTGCGGCGCGCAAGATCGTCGCCACGACCGCTCTTCTGTCAGACCTCGTACAGAGGTACATGGCCTCGCCCAACATCGTGGCGATTCAGTTGCGAGACGTCCAGGCTATCGACCAAGACACCTTCCGCGAGTGGAGCAAATTATCTTCTGGTCGCCTCGCCACCCAGTTCGGGTGGCATACGGAGTACGAGGCGCTCGTCGCCCAGACCAAGAAACCTCGGGCACCGCAGGCGCTCTTGGCGCGAGCCATTGACGGTTACCGCTGGAACCTTGTCACGCCCGCGACCATCGCGCGGCTGGACGGCCAGCGCGACCCGCGCATGGTTGTCGAGCAGTTGAAAGCCGAGGGCATCGTGCCTGTGGGAGCTGATGAGGGCGCTGCCGAACGCCCAAAGGGCGTCGGCGAAGGTCTCACACCGGAAGAGGTGGCGCTGCTCATGAGCGGCACCGACTGATGCACATCCTTGACACAGGCCCCATCTTCAAGTTCCTCACCACAGACTGCGTCCCTCAGCTCTTGAAAGCGCTAGGAAACAACGTCGTGAACGTCCCGGCGGCAGTCGACTTCGAGATCACCGACACGCCGAGAAGGCGGGAGCAATTCAAACGGGCCGCCGAGGTGTGGCCGAGGTTCCCGGAACGCTTCAAGAACGTGATCCCAGATACGCCGACGGACGAGTTGCGCGCATGCTGCCGCAGCGTTCTCGGCGTGGATTTCGACGAAATGTACGCGTCCACGAAGGACCGCGGGGAGAATATGGCCATTCTGCACGGCGTGCTTATGGCCCGCGCAGGTAAGCAAGTGGTCTTGGTCTGCGACGAAGAAGCGGGAACGGCGAAGATCAAACAGCAGGCGAACGTGCTCAAGATGCAGCACACGCGAGGTCAGCACGTCGCGGGCGGTCAGATCCAGCACGCGGACACGCTGACGCTCCTGCGCTGGGCCATCTTGGCCGGGGCATTCGAATCTCAGGCGGTCTTCGTCAAGAAGTACAAGGCGATGGCCAACCTTGACGAGGCCCTGCCCAAAGATGTGAAGGCGACGGGTCTGACGAAACGCCCGCCGTGGCCGCCGGCGTAGGCACCGAGGGACGATGAGGTCGACCGGTCCAGCTCTGCGGCACTCCTGTGGGAAGCGTCCCTGCTTCCCACAGCAGGTGCATCCACTTCCGAACGTCCTAGGGAGATTGAAGTGCTCAGCTCGGCTGTCCAAGCCACGTGGCCTAATCGACAACTGCTACGGCTTCAACCTCGACAAGCTGATCCGAGTACCCCAGAACAGTAACGCCCATGAGCGTGCTCGGCACGTCGTGCGTTCCAAACGCATCCCGCACAATCGTCCATGCTTCTATGAGATCAGTCCTGTTCGCTCAAAGAGCGTCAAACTCCACACACCAAGTACGCCAACATGGCCAACATGGATTCCCGTGGAGGGTTCCCTTGACGACTCACTGTGAAGCGGTCCACCTCAGCGCACGGCCAATGCCATGGACGGCCTCCAGGTGTCGGCTGTTGGGGGCGAGATCCAACTGGTTGGGAGCTTCGGGCCACACCGCGTTGCTAGGCCAGTGATAGGGCCTCTACTTCACGCACCCCTGGAGAGCACGGGCGAAGTTCAATAGCGCTGTCAATGTCGACACGGCGTAAAAGACGACCTAGGCTCCTCATGACGCCCTCCGCGGTGCGTGGCACGCCCTCTCTCGTAAGCACCCAGATAGCGGAGTTTTGAACGCCAACGTTGTCACCCACTATGTGACCCGAGACTGTGTTTCGAATCAGCCGAAGGGTTTCTTGAAAGGTGCCGTCGCCACGAAGTTCTGCCATTTGTTCTTTGAACTCGTCAACGGCAGCATCAAACATCGTCTCGTCGATTAGATGGGCACCCGAGTCGGAAGGGGTGGCCCGGACGCTCTTTCGCATCTCAGCCTTCACCGCGTTTGTCACTTTGCCCACCGAGTCGTCTGCCTCCTGCAGAGTGAGGGCCAGGAATTTCTCTGCGGTCAGCCGATTTTGGGGGTCGAGCAGTAGGGCGCGAAGCATCACGCGCATATCGAAATCCACAGTTAATACGAAGAACTGCAACTGTGTGAAAGCCCGGTAGATGGCCGAGTCTCGCTCGAGTCCAAGCTTCACATTCCGAGCCGCTGCCTCGAGTGCGCGTTCCTGTTCGGGCAAAACCGCGTCGAACCCATCAGTGATTTGTCTGGCGTCCGCGGTCATGCTCTTCCAACTTTCTAGCTTCATGTTGCGTACGCTTACCCAGATTCACCACTGGCACCCAACGATAGAGTGCGGGTCAGTTTGGACCGTCTCCCAGGTGCCGCGTGAGTCGGTCTCAATGTGGACGTGCCTGTCTGCATCAACGTAGAGCCATCGAAGTTCCGAATCGCGGACGTCCCCACTGGTGATCAGCTTTACTTTTACGTGGGCGCATCCAGGGCCGCGTATGTCCACGCTCTGAATGCTGTACTCGTCCAGTTTTATTACCTCAAAACGACTACCTGATGTGTTGCACTTCGAACTAGAATTCGGGCCCACGCGCTGTGGTCGCAGCATATGACAAGGTATA
>JBDNHG010000926.1:0-4502 GCA_041688925.1 Acidimicrobiales bacterium
AACAACAGGTCGAGCGATTGGGTGAGGCGAGTGCCGAAACGAAGCAAGACAACTAAAGCCTTGGCACTCTCGGTCGACCCGGTCGAAGACCACCGTGCTTGGGCGCCCGACATCGGCGAAGTCACCGGCACGCCACTGAACTTCCCGATCATTGCTGACGCCGATCGCAAGGTGGCCGAGCTCTACGACATGATCCATCCCGGCGAAGGCGACACCTCGACCGTGCGTTCGGTCTTTATCGTCGACCCCGACAACAAGCTGCGCCTCATGCTGACCTACCCCAAGTCGGTTGGCCGCAACTTCGACGAGATTGTGCGAGTGATCGACGCACTCCAGGCCACCGACAAAGACCCAATCGCAACACCAGCGAACTGGAAGCCAGGCGACCGAGTCATCGTTTCACCCGCCATGTCGACCGAAGACGCACGAGCCCGATTCAAGAACGTCGAAGAGGTCAAGCCGTACCTGCGCTACGCCGACGCTCCGTCGAGCTAACGCCAGCGCACCGCCGCAACCCTCACGTCATCTGGGCCGCTGCACTACGCCCAGGTGGCACACAGCTGACCAATCCAATGTGGTCTCCCGCTCCTCGTCGGAACCAAACCACCCTCGTTGACGACCAGACAATTATCGATCTGAAGACATTGGAGTTCCCGTCATGACTACCGCTACTGCGACCAGCAGCGATACACCAAAGAAAGGCCTGATGATCGCAACGGGCCTGCTCATTGCCGGCGTGATCATCGCACTCATCATGGCCTTTGCGGCCGGCGGCGGCGATGGCATCGACGACGCAGCTTCGATCGATACACGCATTCCCCAAGGTTCGACCCAGCAGGTGTCGTTCGCCGACGTCATTGATGACGCCTTGCCTCGCTACGAGGCCGGAGTCGTCGATGAAGCCATCGGCCTCGATGCCCCGAGCTTCACTGCCTCGTACTTCGACAACACCGAAGTCACGATCGATCCGGCTGACGGAACGCCAAGCATCTTCATGTTCATGGCGCACTGGTGCCCCCACTGCCAGGCAGAGGTTGCGACGATCACCAACTGGGTGAGCGCCAACGGCGTCCCCGAGGGCGTCGAGGTAGTTGCCATCTCGACCAACGTCGACGAGGGCGCACCCAATTACCCGCCTTCGACCTGGTTGCTGCGTGAGAACTGGCCGTTTCCCGCACTGCGCGATTCGGCACAGGACGATCTAGCTGCCGGCTTCGGACTGAGCGGATTTCCCTTCGTCGTGGCCGTCGACAGCGATGGCAAGGTCGTGAGCCGCAGCAGTGGCGAATTGCCAGCCGCACAGTGGGAAGCACTCATCGCAACCCTGAGCGCCTGACCTTCTGGCCTCGGACCACAACCGAGAACATTCCCCCCTCCCCCCTCCCCCCGAGGCCTGCGCCGTCCGATTCGGATCCGCGCAAGCCGAGGGGAGTGCCCGCGTGGCTGGTCATGCCGCCAGGACACCAGTGCAGGTGCAAGGCGAGGTCAGAGTTCAGATCGCGGCAATCACCACGTTGGGGCGACCTGCTGCCAGCCGGGTCAGATCGGCCGGATCGTGGGTGAGCACCATGCCGCCACCCAATCGAATTGTTGTCGCAACAACAAGCGCTTCTACAGCCAGTTCGCTTCCAGCTCCGGCGGCTGACAACAGGTGACCACCAATGCGAGCAATGCGCGCTCCGGTAGTGATGACCCGAGCAAAGCCTTGTCCGAGGACCCGGCCGATGCTGCTTCTACGCGCCAATTGCCGTGAGCGCTACGCCATCATCTGTGACCCTGTAGGTCGACTATTCAGACCTGTGGGGTCACAGATGCTCGGGGGGTTGGGTGCTCGGGGTTGGGTGAGGTTAGGCGGGGGTGGCTACGAGTTCGTTCCAGGCGCCGTAGCCGCCGAGGATGTCGGAGACATCGTTGAAACCGGCTTGGCGCAACACGCTGGCGCCGACCGACGAGCGATAGCCGCCGGCGCAGAACACCACCGTTGGGGCGCCGGGGTCGAGTTCGTCGAGCCGTGATGGCAGCTGTCCGACCGGAATGGTGGTGGCACCGGCGATGGTGCCGAGTTTGAATTCGCCGGGGTTGCGGATGTCGACCAACTGCAGGCCTTCGATCTCGCCTTTGCGCTGCTCGAACTCGGTCGCTGTCATACGCGACGCCCGCTGCACTCGTGTTGGATGGCTGGCCATCACCGCATAAGGATGTTGCAGATACCCGGCAACCCGGTCAAAGCCGATGCGGGCAAGCCGGTTGCGAGCTTCGAGTTCGAAGCCTTCGTCGACGACAAGAACGACATCGACGTCGTGAGGCACGACAGATCCGGCGAACTCGGCGTAGCGGCCATTGAGGCCGACGTTGATAGAACCAGTGAGGTACCCGGCGGCAAACGTTTCGGGGTCGCGCCCGTCGACGATCATTGCGCCGTCGGCCACCGCCTGATCAAACGCCTCGATGTCGAGTGCGGTTGGCGGAACGGTCTCGTCGAGCAACGGACGATCCTTGCGGTTCAAGATCGCGTCGTAGACGAAGTAGCTGGGGGCAGGGGGTTGCCCCTCGGTCACCAGATCGACGAAGGTCTCGCGGTCGGGTGCGAGCAGTGCGTAATTGCTGACTCGCTGCTCACCGATCGTCGAGACGGTGTCGGTCGAGAGGTTCTTGCTGCATGCCGACCCGGCGCCGTGGGCGGGATACACCTTGGTCGCATCGGGCAGCGGCATCAGCTTGGGGTGCAAGCTGTCGTAGAGGCTGTTGGCGAGTTCGTCACGCGTGAACCCAATCGAAGCCAACAGGTCAGGACGGCCCACATCGCCGATGAACAGCGTGTCGCCGGTCAGCACGCCATAGGGGGCGGCGGCGGTTCCGTGCTCGTAGATGACAATGCTGATCGACTCGGGCGTGTGGCCCGGCGTGTGCAAGATCTCGAGTTCGACCTCGCCCAGGCTGATGCGTTCGCCGTCGACCAGCTTGCGCGACTTGAACTCGGTCTCGGCAACGGACGAGTAGGCGATCTCGGCGCCGGTCGCTTCGGCTAGCTCGAGATGGCCTGACAAGAAGTCGGCGTGGAAATGGGTTTCGATCACGAGCTCGATGGTCAGGCCATCGGCTGCTGCGTCGGCAACGTATTCGTCGATGTCGCGTCGTGGATCGACGACCACGGCTCGCCCGGTGGTCGTGTCACCGATGAGATACGACGCCTGCGAGAGGCAGTCGAGGTAGTACTGGGTGAACTTCATGGTCACGTTCCTCTACAATCTAAATGTACGGTCATTATACCCTGGGGGGTATGTTCTTGGCTAGGGTCAATGGTCACCTCAAGTGCCGGTTCAGGCGGCTTTGGCGCTCATTTGCTCGAGCACACCAGCGATATCGCAACCGCCGGTGCGGTTGTACGGCAGTTTGGCGAGCGCTGCGCCCATTGCGCACGTGTTCGACACCGCCGAGAACAACAGGCCGGCCGCCACACCACCCGAGAGCCATTTGGCCTTGGGAACCACGATGCTGATCACAATGCCGGCCAACGCCAGTGCCCCGGCAACGCCGCGCACCTGACGATCCATGGCCCAGCGCGAAGTGTCACCGTGGCGAACATCGCCTCCAGCGGCCTGCCATGAGGTCATGCCTCCTTCGAGAATGTGCAGCGCATCCTTGCCCTGACCCGAGAGCTTTTCGTGGGCTTGGGTCGCCCGTCCACCCGACTGGCAGATGAGAACCACAGGATGTTCGATATCGGCGAGGTCGCGGGCATGCTCGGTGAGAGTGTCGAGCGGGACGTTGTAGGACCCGGGAATGTGCACGGTTTCGAACTCGCCGCCGGTGCGAACGTCGAGTACGCGCAGGTCGGGGTTCGTCGTCATCATCTGTTTCAGGGTCACTGCGTCGATGGTGTCGGTGTTGGGGAGGGTAATGGTCATGTGAGGGATTCCTTTTCGATGGATGAAGGTTGGGGAGAAATGGGCGGCAGCTCGTCGTCGAGTGGCCAGAGTTCGTCAGTGGCCAGGTCATAGATCGCGCCTTGCACCGTGACCCGACCCGATCGGATCGCCTGGCCGGTTGGCGTCGTCGAAGCGGTGAGAGCCTCGACCGTCGCCCGGACGTTCGCCGCTGCGACCTCGTCAATGGTCAGATTCTCGCCGTTGTTTGCCAGTTCACAGATCTGCGCTGTGAGCGGGGCGAGGTAGCCGTCGCACTGGCCGTCGCAGGCCGCCGTGACTGCGCCACAGCCGGTATGGCCGAGCACAATGATCAGGTCGATACCCAGCTCGGCCACGGCGTAGTCCATGCTGGCGAGGGTTGCCGGCCCGGCAGTATTGCCGGCGACTCGGGCGACAAAGAGGCTGCCTGCCGGTTGGTCGAAGATGACCGACGGAGGCACCCGAGCGTCAGAGCATGTGATGATTGCGGCCGTTGGCGTGTGCTCGGGCGCACATCGCCGATCTGCGTCTTTGACGGCGTCGTGGGTGGCGAGCAGCGTGTCCCAACGACTGGTCACGGAGTTAGGCCGATCA
>JBDNHG010000927.1:0-3769 GCA_041688925.1 Acidimicrobiales bacterium
ACGAGCAGACGGTCGGCGCTTGTTTTTTCCGTTTCTCGAATAGGGGTATCGACGAGCAGGCGGCCCAATACATGTCCCTGTTGTTGCCGCTTCTGGCGGTTGCGGTCGCCCGCATTCAACATCGCACCGAGCTCGAGGCGTACGCCGCCCGGCTGCGGCGCTCCAACGACGACCTCGAGAACTTCGCTGCGATCGTAGCCCATGATTTCAGCGGCCCCGTGCGCCGCATCGGGTCATATCTCCAACTCATCGAGGAGGAAACGCCCGATCTGTCGGCGCGGGCGAGGCGGTATATGCAGAGGGTGCAATCCCAGATCGCCCATCTCGACGAACTACTCCAAGACACGCTCGCGTACTCGCGCGTGATCGGCGATCAGCTGAGTGTTGAAACGGTTGATGTAGCCGAACTCGCTGCCGAAATCGTGAGCAATATACAAGCTGAACTCGACGCGGTTGGCGGGCGTGTCGACACACTGGCGCTGCCCATTGTCGAAGCCGAACGCTCCTTGCTGGGCGAAGTCTTGCGAAACCTGATCGAGAATTGCGTCAAATACCGAGACCTCGACCGGACGCCAGAGGTGCACATCACGGCCGAACACGACCGCTTCGCCGACGACGAGCAACGGCAGTGGTGGAAGATAAGTGTCAGCGACAACGGCATCGGCATCGCCGTTGATCGGCGACATGAGGTGTTCGACATGTTTGCCCGCCTCGAGGTGTCCGTTGATCGCCCCGGCACCGGTGTCGGCTTGGCTTTCGTGAAGCGAGTGGTCGAGGGTCACGGCGGCACCGTCGGCGTCGACACATCGGCTGCCGGTGGCACCATCATCTGGTTCACGCTGCCGGGGCCGTGCAAGCCAGATCAAATCTGACGGTGCTCTGATCTCGCATCGCCCACATCGACAGCTGCGGACGAGCGCATTGGCTCGGGCGCTACGCCATGCGGCCAACTCGGATTGTGCATTGGCAACCCTGACTATGGGCGGGCTGCCAACGAACGCGTGGGCCGAGGCCGTCAACCACGCCTTATCCCGCAGGCCTCACGTTGTGCGCCGCCGGCGGTAACCGCAAAGGGTCACGCCACCGAAGACGCTGGTCTATCCGGCCCGTTACATCGATGACCCCTAACGGTGGGCTGCCGCGGCAGAGTACGCAGCGCACATCGCTGGCGACCCGCTCCGTCGGCTGTTCCTTTCGGCAGCCGAGCCATTCGCCACCGTGCACCAATTGAGCGAGTGAGCAGTGACCTCAGACAGTGACCCGAAGGCCGGTCTTCCCGGGCTTTGGGAACACGAATGACGCGCCGAACGGCTCGGCCCTGTCTGGCCAGCGGTCGATGCGTTCGCTCTTGCAGTTGCAGTAGATCGTCGGCTGGTCGCACTCGACGATCAGCCGGGCCAGGGCTTCGTCGTCAGGATGACCGAAGCTGTCTGAGTTGGTCGAGATCAGGAAACGGTCGCACGTCATCGACTCGAGCAGCTTGGAGCTCAAGTTGCCGGCGCTGCCATGATGGGCGAGCTTGATCAAGTCGAGGTGAGGACGCGCCTCACCAATTTCGGCTGCGTAACGCTTCAGCCCCTCAGCGAGCACGGTCGAGTGGGCATCGCCGGTGAGAAGCGCACGTTTGCCGCCGAACTCGATGACGAACGCGATGCTCGAGCCATTGGCCTCGGATCCGTCGCGTTTGTTCTTGGCCGCAAGTTCGTTCATGGCCGCGACCGAGATTGCATCGGGCAGATCGTCGTCAGGGCGCGCCCACGGCGAAGGCGCAATGTTGAGGCCGGCATCGCCAGCGCCGGGCACGAGGCCCGCCTTCTCGACGTCCTTCTTCCACTTCTTGCGCATTCGTTCGAGTTTCGGCCATGTCGGCGACAACACGACGATGCGGGCACCGCCCGGCAAGTCGATCGATGGCAACGGCCCAGTATCGGGCACGACGACTGATCCCCCGATCTCACTCGTTATCCCAGGGGTGAACGCTGTGTCCAATCCGAGGCTGTTGCGGACCAGTCGGTCGGTCAACTGCTCGCCCTGCACTGGCCCAAGGACACCATCGGGTTTTTGCACCTGTTCGAGATGCACGAAGCCGTTGAACCACACCTCGCTCACTCGGTGGCGCAAGTCTTGGTCGTCGAGCAGCTTGATCGACCCGCCGATGTGGTCTTCGTCGACATGGGTCACGACGAACAGTTCGTAGCGGTCTTTGCGGCGGGCAACGAGCCGACGACGCACATCGGGCCACGAGTGAAAGGTGCCCGCTTCGATCAAGACCTGGTGAGGTTTCGCTCTCGTGCCGTATTCGACAACACGCCATGTCCGCCGGGCAGCATCTCGATCGCAAACATCACGCCTCCTGTAGATCGAGTTCGCCGTGCGCCACCAGCAGCAATCCAAGTATCGAGCCATCAGCAATCAGCGCGATGCGAGCCTGGCGCAGCACCTCGGCCAGAACCTACGATTCGGCATTCGAAGCCAACGACTCGAGCACTCTGACGACGGCATTCGCTCCGTGATCACCCGTGACCCGTGACAACATGGCCACCACGGCCCCGGCGCCCTCGGTTGCCAGCGCAGCGGGGAAGGTCCCGAAGGCATCGTCGAGTTTCGCGGTTGAACAGCCGACGAGCACGATGAGCGGGGCGGGAGAATCCTTGCAGCGCACATAGGCATCGGTCAGGTCTGCCTTGGACAGAAATGAGTTCTTGCCGACGTGCATCGCCAGCTCTCGGTCGCGTATCTCGGTGTGGCACAACGCCACCAACAACGTCGGCTTCTTCGATCGAATCGCTCCCTTCCATTTGGTCCAGTTCGGGACGTGGGTCACGTCGACAAACAACTCGTCGGCGCACTCGGCCACTCGTTTGGTCGGCAACGGGGTGCTCGACGTGGCCTCATCGGCGATCGAGCTCGAGACGACGACCACCGGGCTCACGCGAAGTTGCCCAGTCGAAAGATCGGCAGGCGCACCATCGAAGACACTTCGCGAGATACGTCGCGTTGGACCCCAGAACGCATAGGGGCACACGATCTTCTTCGCCACGTTGCCGCATCGACCATCGGGCGGACCCGACACGACATGGTCGCAAAGTTCAGCGCTCTTGTTCGGCGCCGCGCCGTCATAGGCCAACTCGACCGGCAACACGCGGCTGCCAGGACTGACCCGAAGATCGATCGATGACGCAGACTTCAGCTCGCCGAACGTGCCGACGAGCAGGCGGGCGAATTCGCGTCCTCGTCGAGCCAGCGTGATCAGCAGTTCGCGGCTGGCAGTCCAGTCGTTGGGGGCATCGACAGCACCGAGCACACGCGACGCTTCAGTCTCGAAGGCGTCGAGGATTGCACCGATACCGCTCAGGTCGAGGCCATTGCCGTGTTGGTCGACAAGCGATGCTCCTCGAGCATCGAGAACCGCGTCGATTGGCTGCATCGTCGTGATCGGCTCGTTGGGAGCTGCGACCTCGATGGGATTGAACTGTGGCGCGTGGTCGAGCACCGATGGATCACGGACTTCGGCGACCAGGCTCGCCGCCTGCAACGGATGGTTCTGGTAATCGACGATGATCTCAAACTGCGCCAAGGTGCTTGCGACGCCCGTGCGCACATCGAACATCGCATAGCTGCTTGGGACCTGGCGTCGCGTCGGCTGAAGAGCAAGTGAGATCTCTCGCCGTTGGGGTTTGTCGAACAGTTCGGAGGTGACCGTGACGCCCAACGTCGCCTGGGGCACCGGCAGATGCGTATCAGGAAAGTTCACACCCAAAGCCAGTTC
>JBDNHG010000928.1:0-5044 GCA_041688925.1 Acidimicrobiales bacterium
GCCACCACGGCCGTCATCGTCACCGCCGACCGCTTCGAGCGGTATCTCGTGACGTATCCAGCCGTGGCACTGGCGCTACTGCGAATGCAAAGTCGACGCCTCAACGAGATGACGCAGCGATCGATGCTCGGCGGACGCTCGGTCAAGGCACGAATAGCCCAGCGACTCATAGAACTGAGCACAGCCAGCGGGCGCTCTGGTGTTGTCGAACTCACGCAAACTGACTTGGCCCAGTTCATCGATGCCAGCCGAGAGTGGACCTCCAAGGCATTGGGTGAGTTGCGGCGCGAAGGAGCAATCAAAACCGAGCGAGGCCGCGTCATCATCCTCGACGAGGTCGCTCTGCGCTCCGCCTTGCTCGACCACTAGCCCCGCCCTACTAGCCCTGCCCAGCGAAGCCGTCAGCGGCAGTCTCTACTCGGTCACGTGGCCAACGTCGACACTTGCGCAACCCAACGATCATCGGTCGGCACCAAGGCCAGTTGCTCAGATGCCGCGATTGCGAACGTGAGCACCTCGTCGGCGGTCGAGTCTGGGTGTATCGCAAAGAGCAGGCCGCGCTTCGAATGATCGCTCACCTTTTTCCACGTGGGCGGTATCACCGCTGTCGAGTCAGCCAAGCGGTCAAATGCTCGAGCGCCGGTCGCGTGTAACAGGCCAAGCTGAGCTGGTTCGTTGTCTTGGGCGGGCACCCAGGTCGCTTCGGGAACCTTGGACGCACGCGCCGTGAAGATGCGGCGCAGGATGCTGACGACCGGTAGATGCTCAGGATCCACCCACGGTGAAATTGTGATCCACTCGCGACCATTTGCTCTGGTCGAGATCGCCTCGAACTCGCCGAGCACCTCGCTCAGGTCGTCGGCTCGGAAGTGCACCATGCGATGGTCGATTGCCACCAGCGCAGTGTCGCACCGTCAGCGTCACTTCCGGCGGGCGGTCCGCGTTCTATCTGTTCTGCGCCACAACTACTAGGTTCATCGGTGATGACATCACTATCTGAACGATTCCTGGCATGGATGGCCGAACACGACGCCGAGAACCCCGGAACCCCCGCCGCGACCGTCTTGCCGCTACGAGACGGCAAGCAGGGTGTCGAGATCTTGATGGTGCAACGAAATGCCAAAGGCTCGTTTGCCAGCAACTGGGTCTTCCCCGGAGGCAAGGTCGACCCCGAAGACTTCGGTGGCTTCGACGACATCGTCGCCGCCAGCCGACGGGCCGCGTGTCGAGAAGCGCTCGAAGAAGCCGACCTGGTTGTCGACGAATCGACCCTCGTGCCGTTCTCGCACTGGATGCCGCCGACGATCGTGCCCCGCCGGTTCTCGACCTGGTTCTATGCAACAGCAGCACCCAGTGGTACTGATGGCGACGTCACGATCGATGGCGCTGAAATCGTCGACCATCTGTGGGTCAGCCCGAGCGCCGCACTCGCACGACACGCCGCGGGCGAAGTCACGCTCGTTCCACCAACCTGGGTCACGCTGAAACACCTCTCGGCCTTCACGACGACGACCGAAGCGTTGTCGGCAATTGCTCATCGCGAGCCGCCGTTCTATCTGACGAAGATGGCTCGCAAGGAGCCCCCCACCGTCATGTGGCACGGCGACGCCGGCTACGAGTCGGGCGACCTCAACGTCTCGGGGCCGCGTCATCGCCTGGCCATGGTGCCCGGTGCATGGCACTTCGAAGAGCCACACTCCTGGTAGATCTCGGGAAATGTCACCGCACTGACACACGTTCGACACCTGCGCGATGCCTTCAGCGTCTTGAATAGAAGGCATGGGCGACGACGGGCAAATTACAGATTCACTCCTTCCCGAGTGGAGCGATGGAGCAGAGGTAGACGACGCAACATGGATTGCGGCACTCGAGGCTTCGAGACGACGCCAATTCGCCGAGCTCACCGAACTCTGACCTTCTGCGAAAAGAACGAGTGGCTGCTCTCGGTGAGAGCAGCCACTGGTCTTGTATTCTTTGGCAGCCGCCATCATGGCGGCGCCGTTTAGCGGGTCAGGCGCCTTCTTCGGTCTGACCATCGACCACGTCAGCGATCTTGTCTTCTTCGGTCTGACCATCGACCACGTCAGCGATCTTGTCTTCGGCCTTTTCGATCTTGTCGGTGTATTTGCCACCGGTCTTGTCGTCGATCACGTCGCCGGCCTTGTCGACGCCGCCCTTTATCTTGTCGGCGTTGCCGCCGAGCATTGCTTTGATCTTGTCAAGTAGACCCATGGGGTCCTCCTTATGCGAGTTTGCTCGGCCAAGGCTACGGCACAACGCTGTTGTTTGTCTGCGACATGCTGCATGCCGACCATCCGCGGACCCAGCGCTGTATCCCTAGACTCGGTCGCGATGGAGACCCAGCGATGACCACCGACGTGCCGATCGGCGAGCTCTACCTTGGCCGAAACGCGAAAGACGAGCCGACGTTCTATGAGGCGTCGAACCTGACGACCCACGGGGTGATCGTCGGCATGACCGGCTCAGGCAAAACCGGCCTGGGCATGATCATGCTCGAGGAAGCCTTGCTTGCCGACATCCCGACGCTGATCATCGACCCCAAGGGAGATATGGGCAATCTGTTGCTCACGTTCCCCAACTTGGCGGCCGCCGACTTTGCGCCTTGGGTCGGCGAAGATGGCGACGCCGCAGCAACGGCCGAGCTGTGGAAGTCGGGGCTGGCTCGCTCAGGTATCGAACCGGGGCGCATCGGTCAGCTTCGTTCGAAGGTCGAGATGACCATCTATACGCCCGGTTCGACCGCTGGTGTACCCCTAAATGTGATCGGCTCGATGGCAGCGCCCGACGCCGGAGCGGCCGAAGACCTCGCCGGTTTCGACGAGTCGAAGCACGACGAGATCGAGGGGCTCGTCAGCTCGCTGCTTGGACTCGTGGGTATCGACAGTGATCCTTTGAGCGGCCGCGAACACATCTTGTTGGCGAACATCATCGACCATCATTGGTCCCTGGGCACATCGGTTAGCGTCGAGTCGCTCATCCAAAACGTGATGCAGCCACCGTTCCGCAAACTGGGCGTGATGCAGCTCGACACGTTATTCCCCGAAGCCGACCGCATGAAACTAGCGATGAAGCTCAACGGACTGGCGGCCTCGCCGGCCTTCGCTGCGTGGAGCCAGGGTGTGCCCCTCGATATCGACGCACTGCTCTTTCAGCCAAATGGCGATCCGCGTGCCGCGGTCGTCAACATCCATCATCTTTCCGACGACGAGCGTCAGTTCGTGGTGACGTTGTTGTTGTCGAAAGTAGTCACCTGGATGCGAAGCCAACCCGGCAGCGACGGCCTGCGGGTACTGATTTATATGGACGAGGTCTTTGGATTCGTGCCGCCGACCGCGATGCCGCCGTCGAAGAAACCCATCCTCACCATCTTGAAGCAGGCGCGAGCCTTTGGTGTCGGCATGGTGTTGTCGACGCAGAATCCGGTCGACATCGACTACAAGGCACTCTCGAATGCAGGCACATGGATGATCGGTCGGCTACAGACCGAACGTGACAAGGCTCGACTGCTCGAAGGCATGGAACGTTCGGATGGCGGCGTCGACATCAAGGAACTCGATGCCGCCATCTCGAGCCTGGACAAACGTGAGTTCATCCTCCATTCAACGCGTGGCATGCCCCAACAGTTCTCGACCCGGTGGGCCATGTCGTATCTCGCGGGGCCGTTGACACGCGCCCAGATCGGCGAGCTGACGAAAGCCGCTGCCTCTGCGCCAGCGTCAACGCGGTCATCGGTCCGACCAGCTGCGGCCGAATCACAGTCGGCTGACAACGAGCCACCGGTCGCCCCACCGGTCGCGGCCGAGCCTGAGTTGGCTGACAACGAGTCGCGGGTCGCGCCACCGGTCGCCAGTGGGGTCGACGTTCTCTATGTGCGCGCCGATGCCCCGTGGGCAGACGACGTCGGCATGGCCAGTGGTGGTTCACGGCTGGCGGCGGGTCTAGCGGTACGCATGCATCTGCTCTATGACGAGACAAAGGCCGACCTTCGCCACGAGGTTGAATGGGAGGCGATCGTTCGCATCGATGGCTCACGGGTCGACCCCGATGACGCGGTGGCCGTCGACTTCGACGATCGGGACTTTCTGAGCGAGCCGGCCGGTCAGCCGATCTATGTGCTTCCCGATACTGCGATCAACAAGAGCACCTTCTTCACCCAAGCCAAGAAGGCGTTCAAGGATCATCTGTACCGCAGCGAGTCGTTGCGGCTGTTCCACAACCCTGACCTCAAGGCGTTCAGCCGTGTCGGCGAGGACGAAGCGTCATTCAAGGCGCGGTGCGAGGACCTGGCCGATGATCGCGCCGACGAGCAACTCGACAAGCTGCGCGACGCCTTGGTCAAGAAGCAGGATCGCGCCGAGGGCGAGTTGGCCAAGCTCGAGGACCGCATCCGTGAACTCGACTACGCGGCCGACAGCTCACGCAACGAGGCATGGGCCGGCGCAGCGCTCGATGTGCTCGGTGGCCTGCTCGGCGGGCGCCGTCGCTCACGCTCGACAGGTCGCTCGATATTGCGGCCAGAAGGCGACGGGCAAAGCCGAGCAACGCTTGGCGACTGCCCAGAATCGTTACAACGACAAACTCGGCGATCTGAACGAACTACGCGAGGAAGTCGAAGACGACATGAACCAGATCGTCTTCGAGTGGCAAGAAAAAGCGCACACCATCGAGGCCTACGACGTCCCCCTCGAAAAGACCGACATCTCGGTCGCCGACATCACCCTGATCTGGATCCCCCACTAGCTCGAACTCCGGCGCGAGTCGTGACCCCGAGGGCAACAAGTCTGAGCGTCGGCCATATTTCCCATGGGATCGGGTGGCCAAAACCCTCACCACCGACGCACCCAGCCACCCAATAACGCACCACCCAACATCGGGTGGCGGCTTCAAAAGCCCCCGGGAAGAAGGACTACTCAGCTCGGACAGTATTGCGAGCCCCAGCGAGCGATACGGACGCTTGAGGGCCTCAAAAGCCCCCGGGAAGAAGGACTACTCAGCTCGGACAGTATTGCGAGCCCCAGCGAGC
>JBDNHG010000929.1:0-2465 GCA_041688925.1 Acidimicrobiales bacterium
CCGATCAGCACCGGCGCCGACTTCTTCGAGACGATGCGAGAGCGGTGGGAGTACTCATGGCCCAAACCTCGAGTCATCGTGCTGTCGTTTCCCCACAACCCGACCGGTGCCTGTGTCGACCTCGACTTCATGCAGCGGGCGGTCGACTTCGCTCGCGAGAACAACGTCATCCTGGTCCACGACAACGCCTACGCCGAACTCGGCTTCGATGGCTACTTGCCGCCATCGATCTTGCAGGTCGACGGCGCCACCGATGTCGCCGTCGAGTTGTACTCGATGACCAAGTCGTTCTCGATGGCCGGCTGGCGCATGGCGTTCATGGCAGGCAACGCCGAGGTCGTCGCCGCGCTGACCAAGATCAAGTCCTACCTCGACTACGGCGCATTCCAGCCAATCCAGATCGCCGCCACCGTCACGCTCAACGAGGCACCCGATCATCCTCGCATCGTCAACAAGATCTACCAGAGCCGACGCGACACCTTGTGTGGCGGCCTTGCTCGCATCGGCTGGGCTGTTGAACCGCCCAAGGGAACCATGTTCGTGTGGGCGCCGATTCCTGAGCCGTACAAGCACATGGGTTCGGTCGAGTTCTGCTCCAAGCTGGTCACCGAGGCCAAGGTCGCGACCTCGCCAGGCGTGGGCTTCGGGCCCGGCGGCGAAGGCAATGTACGATTCGCTCTGATCGAAAACGAGCAGCGCATCAACCAGGCAATCCGCAACATCAAAGACGCCCTACCCGACCTGGTCCCGCCCACGACCTAAGGCCGAACGTGTACCTACTGTTCGATCGTCGCTGAGAACCTGAAGGATCTTCAACTTCGCACGGCAATTGGGGTTGACCCGGTCTAGTGGACAGCGATCCAGGGTTAGGTCCTTGGCTGTTCCCGGCGAGTTGAGGCGTAGTAGGCGCCGACGGCAACGAAGAGAACGGTTAGGTAGGGGGTTGCTCCAGCAAGATATGCGACAGTGCCTATGAGACCACCAAGGAATGCGCCTAAGAAAAGGCCTACCCACCAACTCGCTCCCGCGCGTGGGGTCCGCATCAATGGCCTCCTACCCATCCAGATCAGGTGTATCAAGCCCAGCTCAACGAGCGGTCGATGGCTCGTTTCCAGTTGGCGTAGCCCGTGACACGGTCGACCGATGGGTTTGGTTCGAAGGCGGTTTCGAGTTGCCATGCAGTCGAGACAGCGTCGGCCGATGACCAGAAACCCTCGGCGATGCCGGCCAGGTAGGCGGCACCCATCACGGTGGTTTGTTGATTGACCGGGCGTTCGACGCGCACGCCGAGCTGGTCGGCTTGCATCTGCAACATCGTGTTCATCGCTGCGGCGCCGCCATCGACCCGCAACCGCGAGACCGTGGTCGCGGCCGACATGCCCATGGCCTCGACGACGTCGCGGGTTTGGTACACCATTGCCTCGATGGTGGCTCGAGCTATCTCGGCTCGGCCGGTGCCACGAGTGATGCCGACGATTGTTCCGCGAGCGTTTGGATCCCACCACGGGCTGCCCAGCCCGGTAAGCGCAGGGACGAACATGACGCCACCGGTGTCGTCACATTGCAACGCAAGCGGTTCGAGTTCGGCAGCATCGTTGATGATGCCCAATCCGTCACGCAGCCACTGCACGGCGGCTCCAGTGACGAAGATGGCACCCTCGGCGCAATACGTGACGCCTTCGCCCGGCAACGTCCACGCCACCGACGTGAGCAGGGCGTCGGTCGCAGCAGGGCGCTGGTTTCCTGTGTTCATGAGCACGAATGAACCAGTGCCATAGGTGTTCTTGGCGTCGCCGGGGGAGAAGCACGCCTGACCAAACAAGGCCGCCTGCTGGTCGCCTGCGGCGCCGCTGATTGGAATGCCGGCCCCGAACGGAAACTCGTCGGTCGTGACGCCGAAACGACCCGATGTCGTCGAAACGTCGGGCAGCGCATGCATCGGCACACCGAGAATGTCGCACAGCTCTGCGCTGAACGCGAGTTCGTCGATGTCGAACAACATGGTGCGCGACGCATTGCTTGGTTCGGTCACATGTGCTGCGCCGCCTGTGAGCTTGTAGATCAGCCAGCTGTCGATCGTGCCGAGCGCAGTGTCGGGAGTATCAGGAACTCCTGCTTCGCTGAACAACCAGGCGAACTTGGTGCCGCTGAAGTATGGATCGAGGACCAGCCCGGTACGGCTGCGGATGAGGTCGAGATGACCGGCTTCGGTCAATGCTTGACAGGTGGCCGCAGTGCGACGGTCTTGCCACACTATGGCGTTGTGCAGCGGCTGCCCGGTGCTGCGGCTCCACGCCACGGCGGTCTCACGTTGGTTGGTGATGCCGATAGCGACGACAGGGCGATCGATGTAGGAACGCAGCTCGGTGAGCGTCTCCATCGTGGTGTCCCAGATCTCGCTGGCGTCGTGTTCGACCCACCCGGGCTGGGGGAAGTGTTGGGTGAACTCTCGATACGCGAACGAG
>JBDNHG010000930.1:0-2959 GCA_041688925.1 Acidimicrobiales bacterium
ACGGTCAACATCTTGACCGACTGATCAGGGCGCGCTGCGAGTTCGCTCGCTCGCCCTCGTCTAGTTCAAAACGCACGAGACCCGCTGGCAATGCCAGCGGGTCTCTGCTGTTTTCGGGTTGTCGACCTACTCGCGAGGCCCCTTAACGTGCAGATGCCAAGCGTTGCGTGGTTGCTTCGGCTCGCAGCGCATCGAGCTTGGTCCGAGAGGACCACAACGCCGCCAGATCGCCTGACGCTCGTAGCTTGTGATGTTCGTTTGATTGTGCGGCGAGCGCCTCGAACGAGTGCTGGAATCGGTTCCATTTCTCTGCTGCTTCGCTGATCTCTGGCCAGTTACGCACGATCGTGATGAATGCTCGCGAGCGCAGTACCTCAGGCGCGGCATCGTCGCGAAGGACGGCGGCTGCTCCTGGGTTGAGGCCAGATTTCTCGGTGATCTGGGCAATGTGGTCAATGGCGTCGCTGTGGGCGTGTATGCCGATTTCGGCGACGTCGCTAGCGAGGACTGCGAGGTCCTGGGGGGTCGGCATCTGTGTCATGACGCGATCGTACAGAACCATATAAACAATGAAAAGCGATGATAATTTGCGCTAATCATTAGAGTTCCTTATGATGTGGCTATGTGGTCTGAACTCAGCACCAAACACCTCCTTGCGCTGCGTGCGGTGGCCGAAGAGGGCACCTTTGGCCGTGCCGCCGAACGCCTTGGATTCACCCAGTCCGCCATCTCACAGCAGGTTGCGACTCTCGAGTCGATGGTTGGACACTCGCTGTTCGATCGACGTTCAGGACCCAGCCGCCCCCAGCTGACACCAGCCGGCACCCTTCTGCTCGAACACGCGACCACGTTGCTCGACGCTGTCGAAGAAGCTGAACGCTCGCTTGACCGGTTTTCGCGCGGTGTTTCGGGCCGGCTCGTCATCGGCACCTTTCAGTCGATCTCAGCGAGAGTGTTGCCGGCCGCTCTGCGCCAGCTCTATGAAGAGGCGCCAGGTATCGAGGTGTCGCTCGTCGACGAAGAACAGCAGCACGACTTCGGCCAAGCAGCGCTGCTGCGTGGAGACATCGATCTGTCGTTCGCTATCGGCGAGGTCAGCGATGGCCTCGACTCGATCTATCTCGGAGCTGATCCACACGTTGCCATCGTCGCTGCCGATTGTCCACCCGGCCCGGTAGTACTCGAGTCATTGTCGGGTTCGCCGCTGGTGGGTCAGCCAGCCGATGACTCGTGCGGTCTCATCGTCGACCGTCAACTCGAGCGGCTTGGGCTGACGCCACACTATTCGTTCCGCTCGCATGACAACGGTGCGGTGCAAGCCATGGTCGGGGCGGGCATGGGCGTCGCTCTGATGCCGCTGCTAAGCGTCAACACGAACGATACGCGCACATCGATTCGCACGACCGATCCCGTACTCGACCCGCGTCAACTGTCGATCGTGTGGAGCCGGGGCCGCACGCCTTCGCCGCTGGCCAAGCGATTCGCGGCAATCGTTGCGTCGGTGTGTGCCGAACTGTTGGCACAACTCGAACTGCCCGACGTCACCGCCTGAACTGTTGACGCGCAGGGCGAGTGCTTGACAGGCCGGGGTGTCGGGGCCGATGTCTCAGACGCTGCGAGGTAGATCGGCGACGTTCCAGCCCAGATGTTCGACTGCAAGGTTGAGTGCAAACCGGTCGGTCATTCCGCTGACATAACGCACCGCCGCTGCGGTGAGTTGGTCGCTAGTGGCGTCGACTGGTGCCCCGTGGCTGAGGTGGCTCGGGTTGAGGATCAGCCACTCGGTCAGTTGCTGAAGCAGCCGGATCACACTGTCGGCTTGTTGTCTGGCTTCGGGGCGCAGGTAGATGCGGTCATAGTTGAACTGCCGGAACGCTGCGAGCGCTCCCGCAGTGGTTGGATCGAGGCCGATGCAGCCTGCGGTGGCCGATGCCTCGATCATGGCGGTGATGAAGCCGTGCAGCTGCAGGCGTCGGTCGGCGCCCACAATGTCGGTGACCGACTCGGGAAGATCATGCTCGCCAACGATTTGGGCGGAAACAGCATCTTCGAAGTCATGGCAGACATAGGCGATGCGGTCGGCCCACGCCACGACTTCTCCCTCAGGGGTCGATGGCGCTGGACGATTCCAGCTGTGGTTGCGGATTGCGTCAACGGTCTCGTCGCACAGGTTGAGGTGTTTCAATACAACGTCGGCACCGTAGACCGCGTGGTGGTAGCCGCCAGGCACGAACGGGCTGAGCGCGTCTTCTGAGGCGTGGCCGGCAGGACCATGTCCGCAGTCGTGTCCGAGCGCTGAAGCCTCGGTGAGTGCAACATTGAGCCCGAGTGGCCGAGCAATACTCACGGCAACCTGTGCAACCTCAATGGCATGGGTGAGCCGGTTGCGCAGGTGGTCGTTGTCGGGGGCGATGAAGACCTGGCACTTGCCGGCCAATCGCCGGAACGGCTTGCTGTGTTTGATGCGATCGAGATCTCGCTCGAAGCAGGTGCGGAATCGATCGGGCGTCTCGTCGATTTCCCGGTTGCCGGCGCCCTCGGCTCGAGTTGCGCCAGGCGCCATAGCGGCATGCTGGCTCGCTTCGATAGCGCCGCGTTCGGGTGGGGTAGTACCACCAGGTGCAAATGGAATTGCCCGATGGGCAGCAACCAACTCATCGGAATGCGACATGTCTGCAGCCTAGGACGCTGCTCGCCGGGACCTGCACCCCAACCCGTACTGACCCGAACCCGCCGGGATGGGGCGCAACCTCGTCGATCTCGTCAGACTCGTCTTGAGGAACAGTGATGGACACCCACATGCCGGCGTCGTGTAGCCAGAGCTCAGCCGTGAACGTAAACGTCGGATCCACGGGTGAGACCGTAGTGGCGGAGGGTCTCGAGGAGCGTCTCGTCGATCGGCGTGGGTTCGAGCTCGAAGGTCGCCGTTGTTTCTCTGCTGTCGATGACGAAGGGTTTG
>JBDNHG010000931.1:0-3293 GCA_041688925.1 Acidimicrobiales bacterium
CATGATCCGAGACCTTGGCAACCGGCGACTGATTCCAGGTCTTTTCACGGTTGTTTCATTGACCCTGTTCCTTTTGAGCTGCCTGGTTCTGCACTGGCGCGACCTCGGAATGCGTGAGAAAGGCCTCGGGGTCTAGTGGAAATCTGCCGCTGTCTGAACTTGCTGCATACACCGCCCCGATCGGCTGGTGAGCACGCATAATGCTGGGTCAATACTTGCCGATCGTTGCCCTGTTGGTCTTGGGTGTGGTGTTCGCGTTTGTGAGCCTCGTAGCTTCGCGGTTGCTCGCGCCAAACCGGCCGACGCCGGCCAAGAGCAGCCCGTACGAATGTGGCGTGACCAGCTCAGGCACCCACAACCCGATCCGGTTCCCGGTCAAGTTCTTCCTGGTAGCGATGATCTTCATCGTCTTCGACATCGAGGTCATCTTCCTGTACCCCTACGCGATGGTGTTCGACTACCTGGGCACGTTCGGGCTCGTCGCCATTGGCATCTTCTCGTTCGCGGTCTTCGAATCATTTGTGTACCTGATCAGCAACGGTGCACTCGAATGGGGCCCCGTCAAGAAGGTCGCCCGACCGCTCGAACAGGTCGGCAGCTCACGAACCACAACGTCGACGATCCGCCGAGTGGGCGCCACGGGGCGTGACCAAGGCCAACAGATCGCCATCATGATCGATGAAGCCGCCGAAAAAGACGTTGCCGCCAAAGAAAGTGCTGCCTAGTGCCGAATCTGCCGCTGCTCGGAAACACTGGAGACATAGCCAAGTCAGGCATGGGCGGTCTCGAGCACAACTTCCTGACCGCCAAGATCGAAGATCTGGTCAATTGGAGCCGCTCGCGGAGCCTTTGGCCGGCCACATTCGGGCTGGCTTGTTGCGCCATCGAGATGATGATGGCCGGCGCACCACATTACGACATGGCGCGGTTCGGCATGGAGGTGTTTCGTGCCTCGCCCCGCCAGGCCGACGTCATGATCGTCGCCGGTCGTGTAAGCCAGAAGATGGCACCGGCGCTGCGCCAGATCTATGACCAGATGATGGAACCCAAATGGGTCATCTCGATGGGTGTTTGCGCCTCGACCGGTGGCATGTTCAACAACTATGCCCTGGTTCAAGGAGTCGATCAGGTGGTACCGGTCGACGTCTATGTGCCTGGCTGCCCACCTGGACCCGAAACCCTGCTGCATGCGATCGTCACGCTGCACAAACAGATCGAAACCGGCGAGCTGCTCAAACGACGCGACGCTACGGGTGCTGGGGCCGGCATCGTTGTTGAACAACGAGATGGTCAGACCGACACCCAGATCGTATTGACACGATGACCGCGCACGCTATGGGCGACGGCGACGAACCCGAAGTCGGCGACGCCGAGGCTGCTGCTCCAGCCGAACCCGACCCAACGCTCTACGATTTGCCAGTCACCGAGTCGTCCGGACAGCTAGTGCTTTATCCATCGATCGATGAACTCGTAGCGACCGTTTCTGCGATGAGGGCCGACGGCTATGTCTCGGTTATAGATCTGTGTGGCGCGGACTACCTCTCGCATCCGGGCCGGCCGCTGCCCGCGGGTATCAAGCCCGAACGTTTCGAACTCGTAGTAAATCTGCTGGCACACACGCCGCCGCGCCGAGCTCGCCTCCGGGTACAGGTTCCCGAATCAGACCCGACCGTGCCAACACTGTTCGATCTGTTTCCTGGTGTCGAAGCCATGGAACGTGAAGCGTTCGACATGTTCGGCATCATCTTCGATAATCATCCCGACCCGACTCGCATCCTGATGCCCGAGGACTGGGACGGTCACCCATTGCGCAAAGACTTCGGCGTCGGTTCAGTACCGGTGCAGTTCAAGGGCGCGCCAGCGCCCCGTTGATCTTCCCGCCCAACCTTGTGAGGTTGCACCATGACGCTTCTTGAACATCCAGCTTCGACCGCCGCCGAGCGAGTCTTCCGACGCGGCCCCGACAGCGCTGTCCTGCGCATCAGCGAATCTGAAGCCGAGATGATCGAGACCCTTGACATCGACCCGCTGAATGATGAGCCGATGATCGTGAACATGGGCCCGGTGCATCCGTCGACCCACGGTGTGCTGCGGCTTGTACTCGAGATGCGGGGCGAGCAGGTGCTGCGCTCGAAACCGGTCATTGGTTATTTGCACACCGGTATGGAAAAGACGGGCGAGCAGCTGACGTACATGCAGGGCGGCACCAACGTGACCCGCATGGACTACGTATCGCCGTTGTTCAACGAACTGGTCTTTTCGCTCGCGACCGAACAACTGCTGGGTATCGAGGTTCCGCCTCGGGCCCAGTGGATCCGCACCATGATGTGTGAGCTGAATCGCATCTCGTCACACATGTTGTTCCAGGCAACCAACGGCATGGACGTCGGCGCAGTTTCGATGATGCTCTACGGCAACCGCCTGCGCGAAGAAGCGCTGCTAGTGCTCGAGAAGATCACGGGCCTGCGCATGAATCACAACTACATCCGCCCCGGCGGTGTCGCCGCTGATCTTCCCGACGGCTGGCGCGAAGACGTGGCCGCCTTACTCGAGCTGTTGCCGCCGCTGATCGACGAATTCGACGAGCTGCTCACCGGGCAACCGATCTTTCGCGAACGGCTGCAAGGTGTTGGTGCAATCAATGCCGAAGAGTGTTTGGCCCTCGGTGTCACCGGTCCGATCCTGCGGGGTACAGGTTATGCCTGGGACCTGCGCCGCGACATGCCATACCTGAACTATGACGAACTCGACTTCGATGTCATCGTTGGCACCTATGGCGATTGTTTCGATCGTTATGCGGTTCGACTCAACGAGGCCCGTGAATCGATGAAGATCGTGGCTCAGTGCGTCGAGAAGATGCCCACGGGCGATTATCGCCTGCAAGACAAGAAGGTCACACCGCCGCCTCGCGTTCGAATCGACGAATCGATGGAAGCGCTGATCAACCACTTCAAGATCTTCACCGAAGGATTCAAGGTTCCCGAGGGCGAGGTCTATGTGGCTGTCGAATCACCTCGTGGTGAATTGGGTTGCTATATGGTCAGCGACGGCGGCGCCAATCCGTATCGCATGCACATTCGTGCCCCGAGTTTCGTGAATCTGCAAACAATGCCCCACATGATGCAAGATGGCCTGGTCGCCGACGCGGTGGCCGTCATCTCCTCAATTGACCCCGTTCTCGGCGAGGTAGATCGATGATGGGTACGAGCGAGGGACGAGCGACAGGAGCCGACGGAGGAGGCGACCAGATGCGGTCGAGCCATGTCCGACGAACGTCGGCCCGAGCGGAGCGG